>NZ_QLNF01000064.1:132470-241673 GCF_003261015.1 Agrobacterium sp. MS2
ATAATCCGGAAAAAAAAGCCTCGGGCTTTCAATTCCAGCCGAGTTGGGCGGAAATAGGACCTGTCGGTCCTGATGGCAGCCGGATTTGTTCGCGGCATCGGTCGTCATCCCGCGATCAAACCGGCTGGAAGACGGGGCTTGCCGCATTTTTTCGTCGCGAAATCGTCTTCGGCAGACGAGCCGACGCACAGGCTGCAGGAAAGTCGCGCGCGGATTGATCAATGGCAAAATTGGGGCGCATCCGTGGCGTGACGCATATTGCGGCAGAGGGCAAACTGTGGTTTGAAGTTATTACCATTAGCATGGATTCTGCGCCTGTGATTGATCTGGATCAGGCGCGTGAGGGAGAGGGTACCGTGAGGAATAGGATTTACGCAGCACTGGCGGGGATGACCTGTCTGCTCACGGCTGTCGGCGCCCACGCCGATCAGCCGGTGCATTGGCAAATGGGCATGCAGGAGGCCGCCACGCCGATCATGCACGAAATACGCTGGTTCGAACAATATACGCTCTGGTTCATTGTTCCGGTTACGCTTTTCGTTCTTGCGCTGCTCATCGTCGTCGTTCTGAAATTCCGCGCCTCGGCCAATCCCGTGCCTTCGAAGACCAGCCACAACACGGCAATCGAAGTGGTCTGGACGCTGGCGCCGGTTCTCATTCTCCTGTTCCTTGCTTTCCCGTCGTTCAATCTTTTGAACGCGCAGCTCACGCAGCCGGAAAACCCCGACGTGACGCTGAAGGCGACCGCCACGCAGTGGCTGTGGAGCTACGAATATACGGCTGCCGAGGGCGCCGAGCCGGTCTCCTTCGACAGCTACATGCTGAAGGATCAGGATCGCGCCGCCGCCGGCAAGGAGGACAAGGCCCGCTATCCGCGTCTTCTCGCAGTAGACAATGAAATGGTTGTCCCGGTCGGCAAGACCGTTCGCCTGCTCGTCACCGCCGCGCCGACGGATGTGATCCATTCCTTCGCCATGCCGGCTTTCGGCGTCAAGATCGACGCTGTTCCGGGCCGCCTGAACGAAACCTGGTTCAAGGCGGAAAAAGAAGGCCTTTATTACGGCCAGTGTTCCGAGCTTTGCGGCAAGGATCACGCCTTCATGCCCATCGCCATTCGGGTGGTTTCCGAACAGCAGTACAACACCTGGCTCGCCGCCGCCGGTTCTGACCTGAACGGCGCGAACCGGGCGCTGATGGCCTCTGTCGATGGCGCTCCGCGCACCGTCGACGTTGCCGCCAACGAAACCAACTGATTCTGGAGTGAGGACAATGGCTGGACCTTCCGCACACGACGATCATCACTCGCATGGTCATTCCGCACATGATGGGCACGCGCATGACGACCATTCGCATGATGCACATCATTCCCATACGCCGGGCTTCTTCGCCCGCTGGTTCCTGTCCACCAACCATAAGGACATCGGCACGCTCTACCTGATCTTTGCGATCATGGCCGGCATCGTCGGCGGCGGGCTTTCCGTCGTCATGCGCATGGAACTGCAGGAACCGGGCATCCAGATTTTCCACGGTCTGGCCTCCATGGTCTACGGCTTTGAGGGCGACGCTGCCATCGACGGCGGCAAGCACATGTTCAACGTGTTCACCACCGCACACGCCCTGATCATGATCTTCTTCATGGTCATGCCGGCGCTGATCGGCGGTTTCGCCAACTGGATGATCCCGATCATGATCGGTGCGCCGGACATGGCTTTCCCGCGCCTGAACAACATCTCCTTCTGGCTGATCGTTCCGGCCTTCATCCTGCTCATTCTGTCGCTCTTCGTCGAAGGGCCGGCGGGTGCTTATGGTGTCGGCGGCGGGTGGACCATGTATCCGCCTCTGTCGACAAACGGCATGCCCGGACCGGCCGTGGATCTGGCGATCTTTGCGCTGCACGTTTCGGGCGCGTCGTCGATCCTCGGTGCGATCAACTTCATCACCACCATCCTCAACATGCGCGCCCCGGGCATGACGCTGCACAAGATGCCGCTCTTCGCCTGGTCGGTGCTCGTCACTGCGTTCCTGCTGCTGCTTTCGCTGCCGGTTCTGGCGGGCGGCATCACCATGCTTCTGACGGACCGCAATTTCGGCACGGCATTTTTCTCGCCGGAAGGCGGCGGTGACCCGATCCTCTATCAGCACCTGTTCTGGTTCTTCGGCCATCCGGAAGTGTACATCCTGATCCTGCCCGGCTTCGGCATCATCAGCCACATCGTGTCCACCTTCTCGAAGAAGCCCGTCTTCGGTTATCTCGGCATGGCTTACGCCATGGTCGCGATCGGCGCGGTCGGCTTCATCGTCTGGGCGCACCACATGTATACGGTTGGCCTGTCGCTGGAAGCACAACGCTACTTCGTCTTCGCAACCATGGTCATCGCGGTGCCGACAGGCATCAAGATTTTCTCGTGGATCGCGACGATGTGGGGCGGCTCGCTGACCTTCTCGACACCAATGGTCTGGGCAATCGGCTTCATCTTCCTGTTCACGGTCGGTGGCGTCACGGGCGTCCAGCTCGCCAATGCCGGTCTCGACCGCTCGCTGCACGATACCTATTACGTGGTGGCCCATTTCCACTACGTTCTGTCGCTCGGCGCCGTCTTTGCGATCTTCGCCGGCTGGTATTACTGGTTCCCGAAGATTTCCGGCTACATGTACAGCGAGTTCATCGGAAAACTGCATTTCTGGGTCATGTTCGTCGGTGTGAACCTGATCTTCTTCCCGCAGCACTTCCTCGGCCTTGCCGGCATGCCGCGCCGTTACATCGATTATCCCGATGCCTATGCCGGCTGGAACCTGGTGTCGTCCTATGGGTCCTATATTTCGGCCGTCGGCGTGCTGATCTTCCTTTTCGGTGTCTGGGAAGCTTTCGCCAAGAAGCGGATCGCCGGCAACAATCCCTGGGGTGAAGGCGCGACGACGCTCGAATGGCAGCTGTCTTCCCCGCCGCCGTACCACCAGTGGGAACAGCTTCCGCGCATTCGCTGATGCACGGATCGGGACGCGCGGTAAGGCTCGCGGGTCCCGAGCGCTGAGAAAGAGGGCGGCACGGTCAGGCCCGTGCCGTTTTCCCGAACGGGCTGCCTTTACTGCCGCGTGACATTTTGTCCAAGCGATGCTTGCCTTCCAGCGTGATACATGCGCCGGGATATGATAAATGCCAGTTTTGGCCTTTATGAATGGCAAGCGCAGACGAATGGCGGCAGGACACGGCGTAAGGCCGGGAAGATGGCATCGGTTGAACCGGCTGCCGGTCAGGCCGTGACGTTCGGGACCCATGGATCGACGCATCGCGCATTCCGGAACTCTCACTCGTGTTTCCGGCCGATGCAGGAATGTCGCGACAGGTGGCGTTCGAAGGAAGCAGGACAGGAAATGACCGTTATCGACAATCGCGAAATGCTGGGCGCGGAAAGCTCCGAACTCTCGGAAGCCGGCGCGCGCGATTATTTCGAATTGCTGAAACCTCGCGTCATGTCGCTCGTGGTCTTCACGGCCTTTGCGGGCCTCGTGCTGGCGCCGGGTGAAATCAACCCGATACTCGGCATCATCGCTATTCTCTGCATCGCCGTCGGCGCGGGCGCGTCCGGTGCGCTCAACATGTGGTACGATGCCGATATCGATGCCGTCATGAGCCGCACCGCCAGGCGACCGATCCCGTCCGGCCGTATCACCCCGCGCGAGGCGCTGGCCTTTGGCCTGACGCTGTCGGCCTTCTCGGTAGTCATTCTCGGCCTTGCGATCAACTGGTTCTCGGCCGGTCTTCTGGCCTTCACCATCTTCTTTTATGCTGTCATCTATACGATGTGGCTGAAACGCTCGACGCCGCAGAATATCGTGATCGGCGGCGCGGCAGGCGCTTTCCCGCCCATGCTTGGCTGGGCCTGCGTCACCGGCGGCGTTTCGCTGGACAGCATCATCCTGTTCCTCATCATCTTCCTGTGGACGCCTGCGCATTTCTGGGCGCTGGCCCTGTTCAAGATGCGTGATTATGGCGCCGTTGGCATTCCGATGATGCCGAATGTTGCTGGCGAGCGCTCCACCAAGAACCAGATGATCTGTTACGCGGTGTTGACCGCAGCCGCAGCCGTCGCGCCTTATTTCACTGGTCTGGCAAGCGCCGGTTACGGTATTTTCGCGGCAGTGCTGAGCGCCATCTTCGTATACTGTTCGCTCAATGTCCGGCGCATGCCGGAGGGTGACGAAAAGATGTTGCCGGCCAAGAAAATGTTCGCTTATTCGGTGCTTTACCTTTTTGCGATTTTCTCCGGCCTTCTGGCCGATCATTTCGCGCCGGCCCTGAAGGCCGTCATGTCGGGAGTCCTGTGATGGAAACGGTGGAACTGAGCGCGGCGCAGAAAAAATCGAGACGCGGGCGCAATATTGCGCTCGGCGTCCTGCTCGCCGGTCTGGTGGTGCTATTCTACATCATCACCATCATCAAGATCGGTTCGCACTGACGGGCTGATCGAGGGGGAAGGAGGAGGAGATGGCGAATATGGAAGCGCAGACAACGGGGACCGAGCGGCAACGGGTGAGCAATCGCTCCATCCTCGTGCTCTGTCTGGTGTTTTTCTGCGCCATGATCGGCATGGCCTACGCCGCCGTGCCGCTTTATACGCTGTTCTGCCGTGTCACCGGTTACAACGGCACGACCCAGCGCGTCGAGCAATATTCCGATGTGATCCTCGACAAGACCATCAATGTCACCTTTGACGCCAATACGTCGAACGGCCTCAACTGGGATTTCCAGCCGGTCGACAGGAAGGTCACGCCGAAGATCGGCGAAACGGTGCAGGTGACCTTCAAGGCGACGAACCGTTCACCGGTGGCGACCACAGGCACGGCGGTCTTCAACGTCACGCCCATGGAAGCCGGCGCCTATTTCAACAAGGTGGAGTGCTTCTGCTTCACCGAAACGACGCTGCAGCCCGGCGAAACGCTGGAAATGCCGGTGGTGTTCTTCGTCGATCCTGACATCGCCACGGCGCGTGAGACCAAGAGCATTCATACTTTAACGCTGTCCTATACATTTTATCCGGCCAAAACCGAAAAACCGGTTGCGTCCTTGCCGGTAAAAACCGAATCTGGCGAAAGCAAATTGTGAGAGGAGATCCGGCCTTTGCCGAGGCCGGATCAGGGAAGAGACACCAGGGGATTGTCGCAATGGCAGATACGCATCAGAAGAACCACGATTACCACATTATCGATCCAAGCCCCTGGCCGCTTCTGGCCTCGATCGGCGCTTTCATCCTGACTTTCGGTGGCGTTTGTTACATGCGTTACCTGTCGGGCGGCTCCTTCAAGCTGTTCGGCGCGGAGCTCGCCAATCCCTGGCTGTTCTATATCGGTCTCGTCATCGTGCTCTACACCATGTATGCGTGGTGGGCGGATACGATCAAGGAAGGCCGCGAGGGCAATCACACCCGCGTCGTTTCGCTGCATCTGCGTTACGGCATGATCATGTTCATCGCCTCAGAGGTGATGTTCTTCGTCGCATGGTTCTGGGCATATTTCGATGCCAGCCTCTTCCCCCATGAAGCTATTCAGGCGTCGCGTCTCGAATATACCGGCGGACAATGGCCGCCCAAGGGCATCGAAGTCATCGATCCATGGCATCTGCCGCTCTATAACACCGTCATCCTGCTGCTGTCGGGCACCTGTGTCACCTGGGCGCATCACGCTCTGCTGCACAATGACCGCAAGGGCCTGATATCGGGTCTGGTGCTCACCGTTGCGCTTGGCGTGCTGTTCTCCACCGTGCAGGTCTACGAATACATGCACGCCCCGTTCGACTTCAAGAATTCGATCTACGGCGCGACCTTCTTCATGGCCACCGGTTTCCACGGTTTCCACGTCTTCGTGGGCACGGTGTTCCTGCTGGTCTGCCTGTTCCGTGCCATTGCCGGCGGGTTCACGCCCACGCAGCATTTCGGTTTCGAAGCCGCTGCCTGGTACTGGCACTTCGTTGACGTCGTCTGGCTGTTCCTGTTCTTCGCCATCTATATCTGGGGTGGCTGGGGCGCGCCAATTCACGGCTGATAGGGCCAAGGTAAGGCATCCGGTGGAGCGAGCGGGTGCAATCGTTTCTTCTCCCCGCCGGGGAGAAGTCCGCGGCAGCGGGATGGGAGGGCTCCGGTAGAGATATCCGGAGAGCTTGCCCTCTCATCGACCCTTCGGGCTACCTTCTCCCCGGCGGGAGAAGAAGACGCGACGCGATCGAGCAAGAAACAAGTGCCCGGGTTTTGAGGCAGGTTTCCAAGAGATCGACGTCACCCTCGGACTTTGGCCGACTTTGCGGGAGGTTTCACCATGTCAGAGCCATCAGGCAGCAAGTTCGCCCCGGTCGACCCGATCAAGGTGGGCTTGAAGGGCTGCTGCCCTCGCTGCGGCAACGGGCGCCTTTTCGATGGTTTTCTGACGGTAAAACCCGCCTGCAGCGCATGCGGACTGGATTACGGTTTTGCCGATGCGGGTGATGGCCCGGCGGTTTTCGTCATGCTGATCGTCGGTTTTCTGGTTGTCGGGCTGGCGCTCTGGTTCGATCAGCATTTTGCGCCGCCCGTCTGGGTGCATGTCATCTTGTGGTTGCCATTCACGGTGATTGTCTCCCTCGTGCTGCTGCGCAAGCTGAAGGGCATCATGATCGCGCTGCAATACCGCAACAATGCAAGCGAAGGCAGGCTTGACCGTGAATGACGTGTCCCACATGAAGGCGGCGGAAAGGCGGGTCTGGTTCGCTGCGCCGCTGGTTCTGCTGGCGCTTGCCATTCTTCTCGGGCTCGGCACCTGGCAGGTAAAGCGGCTTTACTGGAAAGAGGCACTTCTCGCCGATATAGAAGAACGGCGAAACGCTGCCCCCGCCACGGTTGCCGAAATAGAGGCGATTGCCAAAAGCGGCGGCGATATCGAGTATCGCAAGGTCAGTCTGTCCGGTACCTTCGATCACGCCCGCGAGCGGCATTTCTTCGCCACCCACCAGGGCAGAACCGGCTATTACATCTATACGCCGCTGACGCTTGCCGATGGCCGCGTCCTCTTCGTCAATCGCGGTTTTGTGCCCTTTGAGATGAAGGATCCGGCCAAGCGATCCGAGGGGCAGGTGACGGGCGAGGTGAAGATTACGGGGCTGGCGCGTGCGCCGCTTGTCGCCAAGCCTTCCTCGCTGCTGCCGGACAACGATATCGCCAAGAACATATTCTACTGGAAGGATCTGGCGGCCATGGCCTCCAGTGCGGATATTCCGCCGGACCGGCTGGTCAAGCTTTTCGTGGATGCCGATGCCGCCCCCAATCCCGGCGGCTGGCCGCAGGGCGGGGTGACGCTGATAGATTTGCCCAATAATCACCTGCAATATGCGATAACGTGGTATGGTCTGGCTGCAGCCCTTGTCATCGTCGCCGGTTTTGCCTATTTCCGGAACCACAAGGCGCGCGATGAATAGTGCGCCTGCCGCCCGGCAGGGCTGGCCATCGGCAGGGCACGGAGCACGCCTAAGGAGCTGGAATGAACATCGCCGTTTCCAAACCCCCTTTGACGATAAGGCTGTGCGGACCGCGTGGCTTTTGCGCGGGCGTGGACCGGGCGATCCAGATCGTCGTGCTGGCGCTGAAGGCCTATGGCGCGCCCGTTTATGTTCGCCACGAAATCGTGCATAACCGCTATGTGGTGGAAGGGCTGGAAGCGAAGGGTGCGGTCTTCGTCGAGGAACTGCATGAAATTCCGGCCGAACATCGCGAGCAGCCGGTTGTTTTCTCGGCGCATGGCGTTCCTAAATCCGTGCCTGAGGATGCGCAGGCGCGCAACCTGTTTTATCTCGATGCCACTTGCCCGTTGGTCTCCAAGGTCCACAAGCAGGCCATGCGCCACCAGCGCCTCGGCCGCCATGTGGTGCTGATCGGCCATGCCGGTCATCCAGAGGTCATCGGCACCATGGGCCAGCTTCCCGAAGGCACCGTCTCACTCATCGAAACGGTGGAGGATGCCGACCGTTATGAGCCGCTGGACCGCGAAAATCTCGGCTTTGTCACACAGACGACCCTGTCGGTCGATGACACGGCAGGCGTGATCGCCAGGCTGCAGGAACGCTTCCCGGCCATTCAGGCGCCCGCCGCCGACAGCATCTGTTACGCGACCACCAACCGTCAGGATGCGGTGAAACAGGCAGCGCCCGGCTGCGACCTGTTCATCGTCGTCGGAGCCCCCAATTCCTCCAATTCCAAGCGGCTGGTGGAAGTGGCCCTGCGTGCGGGTGCGAAGCGCTCTGTCCTGGTGCAGCGCGCCTCCGAAATCGACTGGAATGAAATCGGCGACATCCGCACCGTCGGTCTCTCGGCCGGTGCATCCGCTCCTGAAGTCATCGTCGATGAAATCATCGAAGCCTTCAAGGCGCGTTTCGACACCACGCTCGATCTCGCCGTGACGGTTGAGGAAACGGAACATTTCCTCGTCAATCGCGAGTTGCGCAGCATCGAGCTGACGACGGATGATATGGCTTTCGTCAACGGCAATGCCAGCAACGCGCTGCCGCCCAAGGCTGCAGCCGGCGCCTGACATGGTTTGGCGGGAAGGGTGGTATTCGCCCCGCGCCGCTCTGCCGGATTTCCACTCCATCCTTCATCAAGAGATTTAAAATTGGCAGTTTATACTGATATCACCGAAGATGACCTGAGGAATTTCCTCACGCAGTACGACGTCGGCAGCCTCACTTCCTACAAGGGCATTGCCGAAGGCGTCGAAAACTCCAATTTCCTGCTGCATACCACCAAGGACCCGCTGATCCTGACGCTTTATGAAAAGCGTGTGGAAAAATCCGATCTGCCTTTCTTCCTCGGCCTCATGCAGCATCTGGCCGCCAAAGGCCTGTCCTGCCCCTTGCCGCTGCCGCGCAAGGATGGCGAGTTGCTGGGAGAGCTGTCGGGCCGCCCAGCCGCGCTTATCTCCTTCCTTGAAGGAATGTGGCTGAGAAAGCCGGAGGCGAAACATTGCCGCGAAGTCGGCAAGGCGCTGGCCGCCATGCATCTGGCGGGCGAAGGCTTCGAGATCAAGCGGCCGAACGCGCTCTCCGTCGAGGGCTGGAAGGTGCTGTGGGAGAAATCCGAAGACCGCGCGGACGAGGTGGAGAAGGGGCTGAAGGACGAGATTCGCCCCGAGATCGATTATCTCGCGGCCCATTGGCCGAAGGACCTGCCGGCCGGTGTCATCCATGCGGATCTGTTTCAGGACAATGTGTTCTTCCTCGGCGACGAACTCTCCGGTCTGATCGACTTTTATTTCGCCTGTAACGACCTGCTCGCTTATGATGTGTCGATCTGCCTCAATGCCTGGTGCTTTGAAAAGGATGGCGCTTACAACGTCACCAAGGGCAAGGCGTTGCTGGAAGGTTACCAGTCCGTGCGGCCGCTCAGTGAAGCGGAGCTGGAAGCCCTGCCGCTTCTGGCGCGCGGTTCGGCTCTGCGCTTCTTCCTGACGCGGCTTTACGACTGGCTGACAACGCCGGAGGGCGCGCTGGTGGTGAAAAAAGACCCGCTGGAATATCTGCGCAAGCTGCGGTTCCACCGTTCCATCGCCACTGTCGCCGAATACGGGCTGGCCGGCGAATGAAGCATGTCGATATTTTCACCGATGGCGCCTGCTCCGGCAATCCGGGTCCGGGAGGCTGGGGTGCGGTGCTGCGTTACGGCGAGGTGGAGAAGGAACTCTGCGGCGGCGAGGCCGAGACCACCAACAACCGCATGGAACTGATGGCGGCGATTTCCGCGCTCAATGCGCTCAAGGCCACCTGCGAAGTCGATCTTTACACCGACAGCGCCTACGTGAAGGACGGCATCACCAAGTGGATTTTTGGCTGGAAAAAGAAGGGCTGGAAGACAGCCGATAACAAGCCGGTCAAGAATGTGGAGCTGTGGCAGGCACTGGAAGTGGCGCGCGAGCGCCACAAGGTTACCTTGCACTGGGTGAAGGGCCATGCCGGCCATCCGGAAAACGAGCGCGCCGATGAATTGGCGCGAAAAGGCATGGAGCCTTTCAAACGGCGGTAATGCAAGACTGCTCTATTTTGTGCCGGACAAAATCCGAGCCGGCACGCCCCCATCCGGGGTTGTGAAAACCGAAACCCGACCTATCTTGTCGTCAAGGGGTGCTCCGGTGGTGCCCAACGGAGGAGAAAAATCCGGATGATCCTGCATTGTGTCTTTCTACGCTTCAAGGCCGCGACGGCCGCTTCTGAAAAACATGCAATTTTCGAGGCGATCGCCGCCCTGAAAGACGTGATACCCGGCATCGTCGATGTGAAATACGGACAGAACGTTTCACCCGAAGGGCTGAATGGCGGTTTTGTCGATGGCTTCATCGTGACGCTTGAGAGCCCGGAAGCCCGGGACGAATATCTTGCCCACCCCCGGCATATGGAGGTGGGGGAGCGCCTCGTGTCACTCACCGATGGCGGTCTTGCGGGGCTTCTGGTGTTTGATATGAATGTTTGAGAAGGCGGCTCCCCGCCGCTCTCTTCCCTCATGCTCGGGCCTGCCCCAAACATCTGCAGCATTTCGTTTTTGGTGAAATGATTGGATCCCCGGGACAAGCCCGAGGATTTATGGCTCGGCCTGTGGCCAAACATTTGGCCTTAAAGCTGCTCGATCATCGCCGCAGCGGCAGAGACCGTCGCCTGACCGGGGTTCTCTTCCACGTTGAGTGACTTCACGACGCCGTCTTCCACCAGCATCGAATAACGCTTGGAACGCACGCCGAGGCCGCCGGCGGAGAGGTCGGCATCAAGGCCGAGCGCCTTGGTGAAGGACGCATCCCAGTCGGCGAGGAAATGGATTTTGCCCTGACCGCCCGAAGATTGCGCCCATGCGCCCATTACATGCCAGTCGTTGACGGCAACGACTGCGATATCGTCAACGCCTTTGGCCAGAATAGTGTCGCGGTTTTCAAGATAACCCGGCAGGTGGTTCAGCGAGCAGGTGGGGGTGAAAGCGCCGGGAACGGCAAAGAGAACAACCTTCTTCCCGCCGAAAAGCGCGTCCGTGGTGGTTTCCACCGGGCCATCGGCCGTCTTTTCCTTGAAGGTTGCGGAAGGCAGTTTATCGCCGATCTTGATGGTCATGTCCGTGCTCCTATGGCCGTTCGGTTCGCGCGACTATAGAGTTTGCCAGGGAAAAGTGGAACCCGGTTTTCCCTGAAAGACAAACGAAAACAAGCTGTCCCGATACTGGCAGGTTCGCAACGAATCTAACGGTATCAGGAGCACGGAAATGAAATCCGCCATGCGGTTTTCACGGTGGATTCCACCGCGGAGCCACCGTTCAGGGCTTCGGGAAATTCAGCATCGTCTCCATGGCCCGGTCGCCCGATTTGACCAGAATGGGCCAGCTGTTGCCCTGCACCTGATAGGTTTTCGGCAGGCCCTTGATGTTCATGTAGAAGGAGAGCTTGCGCTTGTCGCGTACGAGGTTCTGCGGCTCGTAATAGGCAAAACCCGAGGGGCCGGCGATGAAGATTTCGGTCTCCTTCGGCGCGTTTTCCGGAAGCTGCAGCTGCACGCCGAGCATTGTCTTGTCGGGCGTGATGTGGAAATCGATCACCTTGAAATCGTCGGATGCCGCTTCGGGCAGTGTTTCGCGCGCCTCTTCGAGAAGGCGGCGCTCCTCGCTGTCATCATCACCAGCCGTGCCCCGGTCGATGGAGAACTTCGCCTCGAAGGGGATACAGATATTCTGGCAGACGCCGATGAATGCGGTGAGGTCGATCTTCCCGCCTGCTGCCGGATCGGTAACCTTCAGCTGAAAGGGAAGGCTGACGGCGTGGTCATAACCGATATCGGTTATATCGCCGTTTTCGATCAACGTCGGAACCGGATAGGCCATGGCGGTCAGCATCGCACCGCTGGTCGGATCAGGCGTGATCTGCGGCGGTATGCCTGCTTCTCCGGGTTCGCGCCAATAGGTTATCCAGCCGTCCTTCGGCTCGATCTGCAATACGCCGCGCACCACGCCGTTTGCATCCACGGCAAGGCTCGCGACGCGCATCTGGCCGCCCTCGCTTCTGGCCCAGTCGGTAATGTCGGCCCGGGCGGCTTGCATGCCGCCGAGGAGGGCGGCAAAAGCAGCCGCGAGGTGAAGATGTGAAAATCGAAAGAATAACCTGACGCTCATGCTTCCCGTCTAACCCAACATCGACCGGCGGACCAGTTACGAATTCGTGGGGTTCATCATTTTCGGTTGATTGATCGGGCGGTATGCCGCATCCTGTCCTTTGTCGAAGTGCGAACGCCGTTTTCCGTTAAACGACGGAATTCGGCCTGCTGGAGGCGCCTGTGAGCTTTTCAACCCTGATGGACAAGCGCGAACGTGGCTTTCTCGACGGCCAGTTCCTCATTGCGATGCCGGGGCTGGACGACGGCAATTTTGCCCGTGCGGTGATCTATATCTGCGCCCACTCGGACGCCGGGGCCATGGGTTTCATCATCAACCGGCCGCAGCAGATTACCTTCACGGACATACTGCTCCACCTGAAACTGGTGGACAGCAACGACGCCATCATGCTGCCCAACCGCACCCGTGAGTTCCCGATCCAGTGCGGCGGCCCGGTGGAATCCGGCCGAGGTTTCGTTCTGCATTCGGATGACTATTTAAGCGAATCCAGCATTCCCGTCAGCGATGACATTTCGCTGACCGCAACGCTGGATATCGTGCGCGCCATTTCCAACGGCCGCGGCCCGCAAAGGGCCACCATGATGCTCGGTTATGCCGGCTGGGGGCCAGGCCAACTGGAAAACGAGATCGCCAATAATGGCTGGCTGAACTGCCCGGCTGCGGAGGAGCTGATTTTCGACCGCGGGTTGGACAATAAATACGAGCGGGCGCTCGCCCTGATGGGCGTTGATGCACGCATGCTCTCCACAGATGCGGGGCATGCCTGAGCCTCATCTTCCCGCTCGTTTTGGCTGGAACCATTCTTCTCCCTTTGGCGTTACTTACCCGGAAAGCCGCACAGACAGTACGGTTCAACTAGGGAGCAGTAATATGGGTAGCACATCTGACAAGGTCGCCGGTAAAGCCAATGAAGTTGCTGGTAAGGTGAAGAAGAACGTCGGTGAAGCGACCGGCAATAATGAATTGCGCGCCAAGGGTGCCGCCCAGGAAACCAAGGGCAAGGTACAGTCCTCCGTCGGCAAGGCGAAGGATGCCGTAAAGGGCGCCGTCGACCGCATGTAATATCGCCGGATTGATTGCGCCTCTCTGATGATGGGGCGCGCGGAGCGCATGTGTTCAAGAGCACATGCGCTCTTGTCGTCTGAGCGCCGGAACGCTCTTCCTGTTGCGCCGTTCATGTCGTCGTCCCAGATATGCCTCCGACCAACTGATCCATCGCAAGGGTTTCATCGATGAAGCTTTTTTCCTGCGCATCCTGCGGCCAGCCGGTGCATTTCGACAATCGATTTTGCGTTTCCTGCGGTCATCGTCTTGCCTTCGTGCCGGAGCGCCTGTCCATGGAGGCGTTGGCCCCGGCCGGTGAGCCGAACTGGCAGATCGTCGCGGAACCGCAAAAACAGGTGCGGTTTTGCGCCAATGAAGTGAACGATATCTGCAACTGGTCGGTGCCCGCGGGAAGCGAAAGCGCATTTTGCCCTGCCTGCAGCCACAATCGCCTTGTGCCCGACATTGCAACGCAACAGGGCATTGAGCAATGGCGTCGTATCAGCCAGGCGCAGCGTCATTTGTTTTATTCTATCCTGCGGCTCGGCCTCCCGCATCCCAACCGTGATGCCGATCCCGCCGGCGGCCTTGTCTTCGACTTTCTGGTGGATGAGGTGGCGCCAGATGGTTCCGTCATACCGGCCATGACCGGTCATGACGAAGGGCTGATCGCCATTCGTGCGGCCGAGGCCGACGATGCTACGCGCGAACAGGTGCGCGCCAATATGAACGAGCCGTACCGCACAATGCTCGGCCATTTCCGCCACGAAGTCGGTCACTTCATCTGGAACAAGCTCGTACGCGATGCAAACCGACTGGAGGCCTGCCGCGCCGTCTTTGGCGACGACAGAGAAGATTATGGCGCGGCGCTGCAACGCAATTACGACGAGGGTCCACGTCCCGACTGGCAGGACAGCTTCATCAGTTCCTATGCCTCCGTCCACCCCTGGGAGGATTTTGCCGAGTGTTTCGCGCATTATCTGCATATCGTCGATACGCTTGAGACCGCGCGCGCCTTCGGCGTGGCGATCGACCCCGACGGGCATGAAGAAATGGCGGCGGAGGTGACTTTCGATCCTTACAATGCCCGCAGCGCTGCACAGCTGGTCAAGGCCTGGATTCCGCTCAGCGTTGCGATCAACTCGATCCAGCGCAGCATGGGGGAAGCGGACCTCTATCCCTTCGTCCTGACGCCGCCGGTGGTTGCGAAGATGGAGTTCATTCACGACCTGCTGCATGGGAGGGTGGCGGCGGATGCGTCAACACCGGTGCAGGCTGCCGTGGTTCAGTGAATATCGACAAGCGAGGAGTAAAAGCCGGCAAACACGGTGTCTCCTCCTCCTGTCATGCCGTGCTTGATCCGTATACAACCAGCCCAAGTCCTTGGGCTGAAATGACTTTTCCCGCCGTGCTGACGCGCGTCGGCTAGATTCCGGTTCAAGGCCGGAATGACGGAGGTAGATACCTCGCGTTTCAATACTTCGCTTACGAAGCCCGCTTCGTCGGCTGGAACCGCTCCCGAAGAAGCTTTAGCGCCGCATCGCCGGAAACCGGCGTGCCAAACAGGAAGCTCTGGCCGAAATGGCAGTTCATGCGGGCCAGTTCGGCCGCATCCTCAGGCGTTTCGATGCCTTCCGCCACCACCTGCATGTCGAGCGCCCGCGCCATGGCAATGACGGAGCGCAGAAGCACGTTACGCTTGTCGCTGGTATTGGCCACCAGCGCCTTGTCGAGCTTGATCGTATCGAAGGGGAAACGGGTGAGATAGGCGAGCGATGAATAGCCCGTGCCGAAATCGTCCATTGCGAGGCTAAGGCCGGTTTCCTTGAGCTTCGAAAGCACAAGCCGCGCCTGTTCCGGATTTTCCATGACGACGGATTCCGTCAGTTCCAGCTTCAGCTGCTGCGGGTTGCAGCGCGTGCGGGTGAGCATGCCACGAACGTCGTTATAGAGTTCGTTGTTCAGCAGTTGGGCGGAGGAAATATTGACGGAGATGAAGATCGGCATCTTGTCGATGGCATGTTGCCAGTCCATCAGGTCGGTCGCCGCCCGTTCCAGCGCGAACATGCCGAGTGGCTCGATCAGGCCGGAGGCTTCGGCAATCGGAATGAACTCGCTTGGCGGGATATTGCCACGTTTCGGGTGCTCCCAACGCATCAGCGCCTCGAAACCGGCAAGCTCCCCATCATCGAGCTTGACGATCGGCTGATAGGCAAGTGACAGCTCCTTGCGCTCGATAGCGCGGCGAAGGTCGCTTTCCATCTGCAGCCGGTCGGTGCCCGAGGTGCGGAAGGCGGGACGGAAAGGCTCGACGCGATTGCCGCCGGCGCGCTTGGCGCGATACATGGCCAATTCCGCATCGCTGAGCAGACCTGCCGCACTTTCCTGTTGGTCGATCCACGAGACGAGGCCGATAGAAGCGGTGAGAATGATTTCGCGATTGGCGAAATTGATCGGCACCATGATCGCCTTGTTCACCGCATCGGCGAAATCCGCCACGCGCTGCGGATCGCGCTCCGAGGTCAGGATCAGGCCGAATTCGTCGCCGCCGAGACGAGCCAGCGTGTCCTGCGGTTTGAGCAGCCGACGCAGGCGCCGGGTGAGGGCAATCAAAATATTGTCGCCGGCAGCAATGCCGAGCGTGTCATTGACCAGCTTGTAGCGGTCGATATCGATCGCCATCACGGTTGGCCGCACGCCCTCGCTGTCCGGCGAGAGGTTGAGGATCGATTGCAGGCGGTCGAGGAAGACCTGCCGATTCGGAAGCCCGGTCAGATTGTCGTTCATCGCGTCCTGCAGCAGCCGCTCGACCGAATTTCTCTGCTCTGTAATATCGGTGATGGTGCCGACGCAGCGGATGATTTCGCCGTTGGAGCCAAGAACGGGACGCGCACGGATTTGCAGCCAGTGGAAGTGGCCATCCTCGGCGCGAATACGGAATTCGTGGTTCAGCCGGCCCTTGCGATGGTCGAGCAGCACGTCAAGTGTGGCCTTGAACCGGTCGCGGTCATCAGGGTGCAGGCGCGGCAGCCAGTTGCGCGCGGCGCCATGCATGGTGCCGGGCTCCAGCCCCAGGCGGTTGGAAATATCAGGCGTCGTGACGATACGGTCACGCGTCACGTCCCAGTCCCAGACCGTATCGCCGCTGCCCGTGAGCGCCAGCGATTGCCGCTCCAGATCGGAGAATAACCCCTGCTGATAGGCGCTGCCGGCAAAGGCGTGCTGGATGACCGTAAAGCCGATCAGAAGGACGATCAGTACCAGCCCGCCGCCAAGCGCAGGCTGCACGATGTCGTTGTCAAGCTGTCCCGTCACCGTCAACCAGCTGCCGAACAGCCAGACGAGGATCAAGGCCCAGGATGGGACGAGCAGGATCGCCCGGTCGTATTTGTTGAAACCGAGATAGATGATGAGCGCGATGCCCGCCGTCGCCGTCAGCGCGAAGGAAACACGCGCAATACCGGATGCGACGGAAGGGTCATAGATCGCCACGCCAAACAGCAGCGCCAGCCCCACCACCCAGGCAAAGGTCGCATAACCCAGATGTGCGTGCCATCGGTTTAGGTTGAGATAGGTGAAGAGAAAGACGACGAAGCTGGAGGCGAGCGCCACTTCCGCGCCCGCCCTCCATATTCGCTGATCGCTTGAGGTGACGGTGATGAGCTTTTCGAGGAAGCCGAAATCAACGCATATATAGGCAAGCACGGCCCAGGCGAGGGCGGCAGATGCGGGCAGGACCGAGGTTCCCTTGACCACGAAGAGAATGGTCAGGAGCACGGCAAGCAGGCCGGCAATGCCGAGCACGATGCCGCGATAGAGCGTGAAGGCGTTGATCGTATCCTTGTAGGCTTCCGGTTCCCACAGATAAAGCTGCGGCAGCTGCGGCGTGGAAAGCTCGGCGACGAAGGTGATGACGGAGCCGGGATTGAGCGTGATGCGGAAGACGTCGGCGTCCGGGCTTGGCTGCCTGTCGAGCGCAAAGCCTTCGCTGGGCGTTATCGCCATGATGCGTTGCGAGCCGAGATCCGGCCAGAACAGCTTGGAATTGACGAGACGGAAATGCGGCGCGACGATCACGCGCTCCAGCTGCTCTTCGGAGACATTGGCAAGCGCGAACACGGCCCAGTCGCCCTGGTGATCGTCGGAACTGGCGCGCACCTCGATGCGCCGGCGGATGCCGTCAGGACCCGGCGCGGTGGAAACCTGAAAGGCTTCGCCCTGATTGGCATAGATATCCGTGGTGGCGGTAAGATCGAGCGCCGTGTCGTCACGAGAGATCTTGACCGGCTCGAAGGCGAAGGAATGGGAGGCAAAAAGCAGGAAAAGCAGAAAAAACGGCGCAGCCAGCGCGATTGCCGCCAGACGTTTCGTGAGGCAAGGCGCAGTGTGATTGTAGGTCATGTATCGTACTTCGTTCCGCCGGAGCTTTGCTTGTCGGCAAGAAGGGAAAACATCATATGATCCCGCCATTGGCCATTGATTTTCAGATATTCCCGCAAGAGACCTTCCCGCTGGAACCCGGCATTTTCGAGGAGCCGGATGCTTTTGAAGTTTTCCGGAATACAGGCTGCCTCGATACGGTGCAACTGAAGTCCGTTGAAGATGTAGGGTATTACCAATTTTAATGCGGCAGACATATGGCCTTGGGCGGCATGCCGTTCACCGATCCAGTATCCGATCATGCAGCTCTGCGCCGCCCCGCGGCGGATATAGCCGATGGTGATGCCGCCGACCAGAAGCGTCTCTTTTTCGAACAGCAGGAAGGAAACGGCGGTGCCGGAGGAAAATTCCTGTCCGTTACGCACCACGCGCATGCGGAAGGCGCCCTCCGTCAGTTCGTCCGGCCGCCAGGTCGGTTCCCACGGCTGTAGAAACTGCCGGCTCTCGGATCGCAGCACGTGCCACTGCTTGAAATCGCTGTAGCGCGGCAGTCTGAGAAGGTGATTGGCGCTGCGCAGTTCGGGTGTGTCATTATGTCGGGAAAGAAAACGCAGCATTCACGATCCCTGTGAGGCAGATATCGCCATCCGCGAATGGGATGGCGAAAAAGATGAGCGGTCTTCACCTTCAAATCCCGCTCTCATATCGGTTTATCCGTTCGCCTTTATCCTTGCGGGCTGCTGCGCGGACAGCGCGGCCGTGATGTCGGAAAGAGGCGGCAGATGTTCGAGCGGGCCAATTGCAGACAATGTCGGAACTGTATCGAAAAACAGCCGTCCTGCAAGATCGGTCAGGCGCGTGCGGGTGATGTCGCCCAGCCGCTCCATCATCTCTTCATTCGGAATGGGTCGGCCGTAAAGCATCATCTGGCGGGCGATCTGGCCGGCGCGGGCAGCCGGGCTTTCCTGGCCCATCAGCAGTTGCGCGCGGATCTGCGCACGGGCCCGGTCGATTTCCTCCTGGTGGATGGTCTGCGAGGACTTGCGCAGCTCTTCCAGAATGACGGGAACCAGTTCAGGCAGGTCGTTGCCGCCGGTGGCCGCATGCACGCCGAAGATGCCGGTATCGGAAAAACCCCAGTGGAACGCATAGACCGAATAACACAGGCCGCGATATTCACGCACTTCCTGGAAAAGGCGGGAAGACATGCCGCCGCCGAGAATATTGGCGAGAATCTGCGAACAATAGAAATCGCGGGCATGATAGGCCTTGCCCTCGAAACCGAGAAGCACCTGCGCATCCATCAGGTCGCGGGTCTCGCGGATTTCTCCGCCGGTATAGACAGCCTTTTCAAGCACAGGTGTCGCCACGGGCAGCTGCGGCAGCGAGGCGAAACGCTCTTCCACCTGCTTGACGAAGCTCTCGTGATCGACCGCGCCGGCCGCAACGACGAAGATGCGGTCCGTCGTATAATTGCGGGCGAGATAATGCCTGATCTGGCCTGTCGTGAAGGATTGCACGGTCTCGGGCGTGCCCAGGATCGGCCGGCCGATCGTCTGGTCGCGATAGGCGACACCGGAGAAATTGTCGAAGATCACGTCGTCGGGCGTATCGGTGGCGGCACCGATCTCCTGCAGGATGACGTTCTTTTCGCGCTCCAACTCGTCTTCATCGAAGAGCGATTCCGTCAGGATGTCGGCAAGGATATCGACCGCGAGCGGAACGTGATCCTTGAGGACGCGGGCGTAGTAGGAGGTTGTTTCCGTCGACGTCGCGGCGTTGACTTCGCCGCCGACATTTTCGATCTCTTCGGCGATCTGACGGGCGGTGCGGCGCGCCGTGCCCTTGAACGCCATATGTTCGAGAAGATGGGCGATGCCATGTTCGGCAGTCGTCTCGTTGCGGGAGCCGGATTTGATCCACACCCCAAGAGCGACGCTTTCGAGATGTGGCATTCTTTCCGTGACAACGGTCAACCCGGACGAAAGCCGGGTCAAATTTACTCTCATACTCAACGTCTTTCCGCGTCTCTATTTGCCGGCGCGTGCATGTTTGCCGATGAAGCTTTCCACGGCTTTGAGCTCCGCATCCAGAATGTCGAAACGCTCCTCCCGGTTCATGATGTCAGCGAGCCATACTGGAAGCGCCGGGTCGATTGCGCAAGCGGATTTTACAGCCGCCGGGAATTTTGCCGGATGGGCGGTCGACAGAACCACCATTGGCGTTGCGGGCTTTTCGTGCTTTTCCGCCACGAAAACACCTGTTGCCGTGTGCGGGTCGATCAGGTAGCCGGTCTTTTCAAGCGTGTCGCGAATGGTCGCCGCCACCTGCTTTTCGGTGGCGCGTCCGGCGCGGAAATCCTTCTTGATGAACTTCAGCGCCTTTTCCGGAATTTCAAACGCGCCCGATTGCTTGAGGCCATCCATCGATGACTTAACGGCAGCGGAATCGCGGTCGTAAGCTTCGAACAGCAGTCGCTCGAAGTTGGACGAAATCTGGATATCCATCGAGGGCGAGGTGGTGGGCTTGACGCCGCGCATCTCGTAACGGCCGGTCTTCAGCGTGCGCGCCAGAATGTCGTTGTCATTGGTCGCGATGACCAGCTTGTCGATCGGCAGGCCCATCTTCTTGGCGACGTAACCGGCGAAAATATCGCCGAAATTGCCTGTCGGAACGGTGAAGGACACCTTCCGGTCGGGGCCGCCGAGCGACAGAGACGCGGTGAAATAATAGACCACCTGCGCCATGATGCGCGCCCAGTTGATGGAGTTGACGCCGGAAAGCTTCACGCCGTCGCGGAACTTCACGTCGTTGAACATCTCTTTCACCAGCGTCTGGCAATCGTCGAAATTGCCGTTGATCGCCAGCGCATGCACGTTGGAAGCGGTGGAGGTCGTCATCTGGCGCTGCTGCACCGGAGAGACCTTGCCGTTCGGGAAAAGGATGAAGATATCGGTACGCTCGCGTCCGGCAAAGGCGTCGATCGCCGCCCCGCCCGTATCGCCGGATGTGGCGCCGACAATGGTGGCGCGCTCGCCGCGTTCCGTCAGCGTATAGTCCATCAGACGGGCGAGGAGCTGCATCGCCACATCCTTGAAGGCGAGCGTGGTGCCGTGGAACAGCTCCAGCACGAAGGTGTTCGGACCGGTCTGTGTCAGCGGAACGACGGCCGGGTGGCGGAAGGTCGAATAGGCGTCGTCGATCATCGCCTTGAACTTGTCGGCCGGAATTTCGCCGCCGGTGAAACGGTAGAGAACCTCGAAGGCGACATCCTGGTAGGACTTGCCGCGCAGGTTGCGGATTTCCTTTTTCGACATGGACGGCCATTTGCGCGGCACGTAAAGCCCGCCGTCGCGGCCAAGGCCTGCCAGAAGCGCGTCGCAAAAACCAAGCGAAGGGGCCGCACCCCTGGTCGATACATATTCCACGAGATAGTCCCTTATCCGTTGCCGATGTGATCGGCGTCTTTTCCGCAGCGTCTCACCGAAATGAGGCGATTGGCGAGGTCATGAAGCGCTTTTTTGAAAATTCAAGCAAAACCGAACATGCCAATCGATTTTTTCCGGCGTCGCTGCTATAGACCATCGCCAACCTGGGTGAAAGGTCAATAAACAGCGTCTCCGGTTCTGTTCCGGGACAATGGAGAGGGAATTAGAAGAGTGTCAGGGAATTTCTTGCGTTTGTCCGCCGCGATGTCGCTTCTCGTCGTTGTTGCAGGATGCAATTCCTCCAACCCGTCGGACTCGCTTGCCGTCAACCCGCCGGCGGCGCAGGCCGCGCCAACGGCTGCCGTGGTTCAGGCCAATTGCCCGGCCGTGACGGTTCTCGACGCCAATGCCGTTCATCGCGTCTATGCCGGCGGCGCCAAGGACGATCCGCAGAAACTCGCCTATCAGGTCTCGCTGTCCGATACGACGCGCTCCTGCACCGCCAATGAATCGACGCTCACCGTCAACGTGCTGGCCCAGGGCCGCCTCGTTCCCGGCCCGATGGCCAAGCCCGGCCGAGTCACCGTGCCGATCCGGGTGACGGTGAAGGATGGCGACGGCGAGATTTTCGGTGAAACGACCAATTTCGCCATCGATGTTCCCGCAGGCGGGGCCGGCACGCAGTTCATCTTCAACAACGACCACGTCGCCATTCCCAACGGACCGGGCGGCGCGCCGAGGTCTGTCAGCGTTTATATCGGCTTTGCAGAGCAGGGCGCGAAGGCCAAGACGAAGCGCCGGTGATTTGACGGGCAAAATGTAAAAGCCGGAGGCTGCTCGGCAGGCTTCGGTGCTGATTGCGCGCAAAGGTCCGAATTCCGTCACCCCGGACTTGATCCGGGGTCCAGCGCGATCAAGTCATTGATCGCAAAAGACTCTTCTAACGGCGCAGACGCGCCGTGACTGGATGCCGGATCAAGTCCGGCATGACGGAGGAGAGGTCTACCACTTTCCATGCGTTTTAACCGGAGGGTTTTCCCACAGTCGTCGCCTTCTCCGCTGACGGGCGGCTACGGCATTTTCGATACTCCTCCACAGCCTCAAAAAAAGCTGGCGGCAAAACGGCCCTGGCGGGACGCGCATTTGCCAGCTCTTCATCTGTCATTTCGGGAAAGTCGACAGCATCCCAATCCGCTTCGGTATAGCCTTGGCCGGGTACGAATTCCTTTTCCGTCTGGGATGCCACCACAGCTACCTCCTTAAAACGCGCCTTCCCACTCCGCCATTGCCGCAATCACGGCCGGCAGGTCCTGCATGCGGGAGATCACCGTTTCGGCGCCCGCATCTGTTAGCCGGTCGGCGTGGCTGGGATAGGTGTGGGACGCGCCGGTAAAGCCGATGACGCGCATGCCAGCGGCCCTTGCGCCATGGATGCCGTGCACGGAATCTTCGACCACGACCACGCGATCGGGGGAAACGCCAAATTGCGCCGCGCCGTGCAGGAAGATGTCGGGCTTCGGCTTCACGCGATCAGCGCCGAGATCCTTGGCGGAATAGATATGCGGCGCGAAATACGGCTTCAGGCCTACTTTCGTGAGCATCATATCGAGGCGGTGGCTCGAAGAGTTCGAGCAGATGCAGCGGGGCGTCGTCAGGCGGGACAGGGCGAACTTCACGCCCTCGATGATCTTCACGTCGCGTTCCAGCCGCATGTCGAGCAGTTTTTCCGATTTGTCGAGCAGCGAGGCTGAGAGCGGAATGCTGGCTTCGCTTTCCACCTGCAGGAGGATGTTCTTCCAGGTCATGCCGGCGAAACGCTCCCCCATTTCCTCGACCGAGATCGGATAACCGGCTTCGGTCAGAAGGCGGGATTCCACCTGTGCCGCGATGATTTCGGAATCGACCAGAACGCCGTCGCAGTCGAAAATAATGAGGTCGAAGCCGCTCATGGGCGCTCCCTGTATCGGATTTGGCTGGAAGAAAATGATGCCGGGCTTTTAGACCATGTCTGCGCCAAGCTCAACCGGCTCGCCAGCAAAGGACAGTCCCGTCAGGCTCATAGCTTGAAGGCCGCGGGCAAGGGAGCCGCGTGTCATAACAGTCTGCTCTGGCTTGCTGCAAAAACCTCTACACACGGGCGCGCCATATGCGCTATGGGATGTTATGCCCAAGACAGCAAAAAATTCGCCTGAAGATACCATTGCCGCCCGCATCAGCCGCACGCTTGCCGACCGCATCGTTCGCGGTGAGCTGTCGCCGGGCGAAAGGCTGCGGCAGGATCACATCGCCGCCGAATTCGGCGCCTCGCATGTGCCGGTGCGCGAGGCATTCCGCCGGCTGGAAGCGCAGGGACTTGCCGCCAGCATTCCGCGCCGGGGTGTCAGGGTCGCGGATTTCGGTCTCGATGATGTGCGCGAGGTGGCGGAAATGCGTGCCGCTCTTGAGGTTCTGGCTTTGCGCCACGCCATTCCCAACATGACGTCAGCCATTCTCGATCAGGCAGAGGCAGCCACGCTCGAAGGCGACAGCGCCGTTGATGTCGAGCATTGGGAGGAGGCCAATCGCCGCTTCCACCGCCTCATCACCGCGCCCTGCAACATGCCGCGCCTGATGGAAGCGATCGATGGCCTGCATGCGGCAAGCGCCCGTTTCCTGTTCTCCGCCTGGCGGGCCGGCTGGGAGCGCCGCACCGACACCGATCACCGGGCGATCATCGACGCGCTGCGCGGCGGCCGCGCCGAAGAGGCGGTGCGCATCCTTGACGGGCATGTGCAATGGATCGGCCGCAAGGCGATCCGCACCTCGTCCGGCTCGGTGCGCGACGCCTTCGCCATTGTCGGATAGGCCCTTGACCGTCCGCCTCCGGCCCCACCACCTTCTTTGCATGCTCACCTATGTGGGCAAGGGATATACATCCGGCTTCGTCGAAAATTACGACCGTGTCGCCGACCGCCTGAATGCCGGGGAAGAGGATATCGAGCTGTTGGATGGCCCCGACGACATCTGCGAGGGCCTGTTGTGTGAAAGCCATGCCCACTGTTTCAACGAAGGTGTTGTGAAGCGGGATGAGACGGCCCGCGTTTCGGTGTCAGTGCTTTTGGGCGAGACGCTGGCTGCCGGCAAGCGGTTGCAGGCGACGCCGGACTTCCTTGCCAAGATGCGTCTGGCATTTGCAGCGGGAGATATCAGGCAGGCCTGTCGAGGCTGCCAGTGGAACAGGCTGTGCGACCGCATTGCGGCTTCAGGCTTTGCTGGCGTGAAAATCGGCGAACAGCCGGAGCCTCAAGCGGGGCTGCGGCCAAGGCCTACTCCGGCACACGCGTCTCGGTTCTCTCGGCAGCCTTGACCGTCGCCTTGATCTCCTTCGGATCGAGGCCCGACTTCTTGTCGTAACTTACCTTCACCGAATAATCGCCGGGATGAAGCGTTTCCTGATGCTGCGTGCCATAGCGGCCGGAAATCTCCTTCTGCGTGCCCTGAAGGTCCCTGGTGGTTTCGACAATGTCGATCCGTTCCGCGCCGGGGGCGGTAATTGCGAGTACGCCCGCATCGAGATTGATGGTTATTTCCGTGCGTTTTCCGGCGGTCACGGTGAACGGCTGCTCCACTGTCACCTTGCCGAGGCGTGCACGCATGACGAAATTACCGGCCGGCATTTCCATCATCTTGCCGGTGCCGTAAATGCCGTTGATGGTCTCCCGCGTGCCGTCAAGGGTTTCCTTGGCCGACATCGCTTCGAAGCGGATATCATCCGTTTCCACCGCCCTGCCGCCTTCCGCATACACGGCCTTGGCGATCACCACGCCGCTCGGGATGACAAGTTCGTGGCTGATCTTGTCGCCGGCCTTGATGGTGAGCTTCTCCTGCGCCCGCGCCGGACCGACGCTGCCGGTGAGAAGCACGTCGCCCGCCGGCACGAAGACGGTATCCTGGCCATAGACGCTGTCTTTGAAATCATCCTTGGTGATTTCAGTTTTCGCCTGTGTCTCCACATCGCCGCCGGGGCTGCGTTTTGGCACGACAGTCAGTTCGGCCGCATCGAAATTTACCTTCGGCCTTGCAACGCTTCCGTCCTTCACCTCGAACGCTATTTCGCGGGTCACATTGCCCAGCGCCGCCACGCCCACATATCTGCCCGCTGGCAGCTTCGCCTCGAAGGTGGCGTCATAGGAACCGCCGGCATTCTCGTCGGTGCGCCCGCCCGTGCTGTCGGCCTTGTAGAAATCCCAGCGCACCCTGTCACTGTTGCCGAGGGAGGGGCCGCCATCAAACAAAACCGCATCGGTGATGACGTTATATTGCGGGTTCGGTTGCTGAGCCTGCGAGGGCGTTGCCAGCGCGACCGCGAAAAGTGCGGCCCAAACGACATTCATGGAAAAAGACGCCATTTTCATCACGGACCCCATTGCGGACTACCCCCTGCCATAATGGCTCTTCCTGCCGCGCGAATATGCGGGCACAGGAGAACCCATTGTGCACAACGTTTTCGCCGGACTTCGGGTTCCCCGCCGGTCTCCGCAAATTGCGCCAGTGCGCCGCGAGAGCCATTTATTTCGCATTTTCCGTGACTTGTTCAGGCTTTGATAACCATCTTCGGTAACCATAAGCCTCAGTAGAGAGTAAGCGTATGGAGCGAGTACCAATGGCAGCAGTTTTTCCGCTGGCCGATTTTCGGCATGCCGGTTTTGATCGTGCAGGTGAGAGTGACGCCTGGAAAGACAGCATCATCAAGGGTGATTGCGTCGCTGCCTTGGATGCCCTCCCGAGCCAGTCGGTGGACGCGATTTTCGCCGATCCGCCGTATAACCTCCAGCTCGGCGGCACGCTGCACCGGCCCGATCAGTCGCTGGTTGACGCCGTCGACGACGAATGGGACCAGTTCGCCTCCTTCGAGGCCTATGATGCCTTCACCCGCGCCTGGCTGCTCGCCTGCCGCCGCGTGCTGAAGCCGAACGGCACCATCTGGGTCATCGGTTCCTATCACAATATCTTCCGCGTCGGCGCCACGCTCCAGAACCTCGATTTCTGGATCCTCAACGATATCGTCTGGCGCAAGACCAACCCCATGCCCAATTTCAAGGGCCGCCGGTTCCAGAACGCCCATGAAACCATGATCTGGGCGAGCCGCGATCCGAAAGCCAAGAACTACACCTTCAACTACGATGCGTTGAAGGCCTCCAATGACGACGTGCAGATGCGCTCCGACTGGCTGTTCCCTATCTGCAGCGGCCATGAGCGGCTGAAGGGTGAGGACGGCAAGAAGGTGCATCCCACCCAGAAGCCGGAAGCGCTGCTTGCCCGCATCATCATGGCTTCCACCAAACCGGGTGATGTCGTGCTCGACCCGTTCTTCGGCTCCGGCACCACGGGTGCGGTGGCAAAACGCCTCGGCCGCCACTTCGTCGGCATTGAGCGCGAGCAGGATTATATCGATGCCGCCGCCGCCCGCATCGCCGCCGTCGAACCGCTCGGCAAGGCGGAACTGACGGTCATGACCGGCAAGAAGGCCGAGCCGCGCGTCGCCTTCAACACCCTGCTGGAAAGCGGCCTCGTCCGTCCCGGCCAGGTGCTGACGGATGCAAAGCGCCGTTATAGCGCCATTATTCGTGCGGATGGTACGCTCGCATCCGCCGGAACCGCCGGCTCCATCCATCGCCTCGGCGCGAAGGTGCAGGGTCTCGACGCATGCAACGGATGGACGTTCTGGCACTTCGAAGACGGCGACGACCTGAAGCCGATCGATGATCTCCGAGCCATCATCCGCAGTGAACTGGCAAAGGCCGAATAGTCCAAGCCGAAAAGGCTTGAAGGCACCGATCCACCGCCCGCCCTTGTCCAGAATACGTCTCCGTCCGGTTTAGTACCTTCAGTCCCGGATGGAGAACGACCAACGCCCGGCACATCGTGTCGGGCGTTGGTATTTTCGAATATAAAATTTTAGATAGACAAGTTTCGCGCAAGAGACGACAACTACTGTCCTAATCAAAGCAGTGGTTGTGAAAATCCGGTCTGGACAACTCACAAAAACATTGCGTCCAATGCCGCTTGCGGCAGGACTGGCGCAGGCCGGAGACCGCCATTTCCGCCTGCGCCAATTTCTTTTCCTGATCTTTTTGACAAACCTTGCCAAAATCTGCACTCTGTCTTCATAGGAGATGAAGATGGTGACCATGAATATTTCGCTTCCCGGCAAGATGAAGGAGTGGGTCGAAGCGCAGTCTAAAACGGGCCGTTACTCCAATGCCAGCGACTATGTGCGAGATCTCATCCGAAAGGACCAGGAGCGGAGCGAAAAGATCGCTGCCATGCAGGGCCTGGTGGACGAAGGATTGCAGGCTCCCTCCGGTCATCGTTCTGAAGATGCCTTGTTTGCTGAGGCCGAAGCCCGCTCCATGAAACGTAAAATTGGCTGATCATGGGATTTCGCCTTTCTCTGCCTGCGGAAGAAGACGTCATCCGCATAGCGCAAGAAGGCATCGACCTATTTGGACCTCAGCAAGCGCGAAAGTACCATCGCGAACTTTTCGCAATATTCGACTTGATATCACGGAATCCGAGGATCGCACGCGAGCGTGGCGAGTTGTCGCCGTCGGTGCGCATTCATCCGTTCAGAGCACATCTGGTGGTCTATCGCGTTGAGGCGGACGACGACGTCCTCATCGTCCGCGTCCGCCATGGGCACGAGGACTGGGGCAATGAGCCTTAATCCATGCCACGAGGTGACTTAAGGGCGGAACCTAAACCGCCACCCCAAATGCCTGCAGATCCTGCTTCAGCTTCTCCGCGCCGGTGAACTGCACCGCCTGCCAGCCGGCGGCCTTTGCGCCTTCGACATTGATCGCCGTATCATCGATGAACAGAGTTGCGGCGGGATTGAGCCCGAAATCGCGCGCATGAAGCTCATAAATCGCCACATCCGGTTTGATCAGCTTGATGTCACCGGAAACGGTGACGCCGCGCGGCAGGGTGAGGAAGGGGAACATCTTCTGCGCCTCACGAAAAGTGTCGGAGGCGAAGTTGGTCAGCATCGTCACGTCGTGGCCGCTCTCGATAAGGCCTGTCATGATCGCGACGCTGTCGTCATAGGAATGCGAGACCATCTCGTGCCAGAACTTGCGGAAGGAGCGGATGTGCTCTTCCCGTTCCGGGAACTTCTCCACCAGCAAAGCTTCAGCATCCTCCCAGCGGCGGCCACGATCCTGCTCGAGGTTCCAGTCATGGGTGCAGACATTCTCGAAGAACCATTGGCGCTCATCGGCATTGGGAATGAGACGGCTATAGGGAATATGCGGATCGTAATGGATCAGCACCTTGCCGATGTCGAATACGATATGCTCAATCTTGGTCATCGAAATTTCCTGCTTTCATTGAATGCGGATGGAATAGCCTGCGCGATGACTTTTTTCATCACCGTTGGCAGCGCCTGCGCGTCAAGATTTGTAACCGGCTCCCACCATCCGTCATCCGGCCCGGTTTGGAGGTCGCCCGGAACCTGAGCGCGGTAGACGTTGAGCCTCAGCTCAAAATGGGTGAACACATGCACGATCACGCCCGTCGCCTGCCAGTCTGCGACAAAGGGCGCGTGACTTTGGTCCGTGCCGCCATCCAGGCGGGCGGTCCAAGCCGTTGTCGGCACCTCGGTCATTCCGCCGAGAAGGCCGCTTTCGACGCGCCGCCGCAGCAGGATTTCACCTTCTGCATTGACGGCCACAAAGGCAGCCCCGAGCCGCACCGGTTTTGCTTTCTTCGCGGCTTTCACCGGAAAACGCTCCGGCTCATCCTCCGCAAGCGCCAGACACACGCCATTGAACGGACAGAGCGCGCAGGCCGGCCGTTTCGGCGTGCAGATCGTTGCGCCAAGGTCCATCATCGCCTGGGCGAAATCCCCGGGCCTGTCGGCAGGGGTCAGCTCTGCTACCTTAGCTTTCATCGCCGGCTTGGAGCCGGGCAGTGGCGCATCGATGGCGAAGAGACGTGAAATGACCCGTTCGACATTGCCGTCCATGACAGCCGCCTGCCGGTCAAAAGCGATGGCAGCGACGGCAGCCGAGGTATAATCACCGATGCCGGGCAGTTGCTTCAAACCCTCTTCCGTGTCCGGAAAGACGCCGCCATGCTCATTCGCCACGGCTTCCGCGCATTTCTTGAGATTGCGGGCGCGGGCGTAATAACCAAGGCCTGCCCAGGCCGCCATGACGTCCTCGACCGGCGCCGCAGCGAGATCCGTGACGCTCGGCCACGCGGCGAGGAACTTCAGGAAATAAGGTTTTACGGCCTGCACCGTCGTCTGCTGCAGCATCACTTCGGAGAGCCAGACGTGATAGGGATCGGCGCGTTTTCCCTTCGCCGCCATGGCCGGGGAAGTGCGCCATGGCAATTCGCGATGGTGCCGGTCGTACCATGCGAGCAGCATCTGCGCATAAGACGACGAGGCGGTTTTTTGAAGCATGGTTTGCCGTTTCTGTTCGATTTGGCCTATAGTTGGGACATCCGTAGCGGGCGATCAAGAAAATGTGGATCGCCCTCTCCAAAATCGCGAGTGAAACATGCGTTATCCCCAGAGTGGTGCCGGCAAGAAGAAGGGCGTCGTGCAGATCGCCGAAGTCGCCAATGGCATCATGGACCCGGTCCTGTCGAAACGCGCCGGCATCAACACGGCGCTGCTCGGCTCCTGGGACGAGATCGCCGGGGACGATTTTGCCGATTGCACCCGCCCGGAAAAGATCACCTGGCCGCGCCGCGACGAAGGCCCGGACCGTGGCGGATATCAGCCCGGCGTGCTGACGATCGCCTGCGAAGGCGCGCGCGCGCTATTTCTCACCCACGCGCAGGGCGAACTCATTGCTCGCATCAACGGCTTTTTCGGCTTCCCGGCCGTGCGCCAGATCAGGATCGTACAGAAGCCCGTCTCGCAAACCATCACCCGCCGGCGCAAACCGCAGCCCCTGCGCGGCGATGCGGCAAAACGTCTCGATGACATGATGGACGGCATTGAAAGCGAGGCGCTGCGCAAGGCGGTGGAGAGGCTGGGTACGGCGGTGTTGCAGAAGAAGCCGGGGCGCAGGACGATTTGATGCAAGGTGACGTCCTTGACTGGTCACAATTCTTTGACAAGAAGAGTTCAGAACCCCGCTTGTGATGAACAGGCCGTCGCTATATCGGAATCAACGGACAATAGAGTCTATTACCAACAGGTGCTTTCATGCATTTTCCCGAACTGACCATTTCCCGTCGCAGCCTTCTCGGCGGCGTTGCTCTTGCCGCCATCGCCACGGCCCTGCCGTTTGCCTTTACGCCTGGCATCGCCGAGGCTCAGGAACTGCCTGAATCCACCGGTGATGTGGATATGGCTGCGGTAATGAAGCCCGGCCCGCTGCCGGAAGCAGCGCTCGGCGATGCCAACGCACCCGTCAAGATCGTCGAATATATGTCGATGACCTGCCCGCACTGCGCCAACTTCCACAACAAGACCTTCGAAGAAATCAAGAAGAAGTATATCGATACCGGCAAGGTCTATTTCGTGCTCCGCGAATTCCCGTTCGATCCGCGCGCCGCTGCCGCCTTCATGCTGGCGCGCTGCGCACCGGAAGGTCAGTATTTCCCCTTCGTTTCCATGCTGTTCAAGCAGCAGCAGAGCTGGGCCGTTGCGCAGGATGCGCGCGCCGCCCTGCTGCAAATGTCGAAAATGGCCGGTTTCTCACAGGAGTCTTTCGAGGCCTGCTTGACGAACCAGAAACTTCTGGATGATGTGAACGCAACCATGCAACGCGGTGCGACGGAATTCGGCGTCAACTCCACGCCGACTTTCATCATCAACGGCAAGAAATACGCAGGAGACATGTCGGTTGAAACCATGTCGGCTGTCATCGACAAGCTGCTCTGATCGCCGAACCCTGAAAGAGACGGGCGGCGGAAATTTCCGCACGCCCGTTTTTTATTGCCGTTTTTCTGTCCGGAGCATGGCGGCATGAAGTTCAACAAGCTGCGCGTCGTCGGTTTCAAGTCCTTCGTTGAACCTTCCGAATTCATCATCGAGCCCGGTCTGACCGGCGTCGTGGGCCCTAATGGCTGCGGCAAGTCCAACCTTGTCGAAGCGCTGCGCTGGGTGATGGGCGAAAATTCCTACAAGAACATGCGCGCATCCGGCATGGATGACGTCATCTTCTCCGGTTCCGGCAATCGTCCCGCCCGTAACACCGCCGAGGTCGGCCTATACCTAGACAATTCCGACCGCACCGCGCCTGCCGCCTTCAACGATGCCGATGAAATTCAGGTAACGCGCCGCATCGAGCGTGAAAACGGCTCCGTCTACCGTATCAACGGCAAGGAAGCCCGCGCCAAGGATGTGCAGCTTTTGTTTGCCGATGCCTCCACCGGCGCACGCTCGCCCTCCATGGTGGGGCAGGGCCGTATCGGCGAACTCATCAACGCCAAGCCGCAGGCCCGCCGCCAGCTGCTGGAAGAAGCGGCCGGCATTTCCGGCCTGCATTCCCGCCGCCATGAGGCGGAGCTTCGCCTGCGCGCCGCCGAGACCAATCTGGAGCGGCTGGAAGATGTGACCGCCCAGCTGGAAAGCCAGATCGAAAGCCTGAAACGCCAGGCGCGCCAGGCCAATCGTTTCAAGATGCTCTCGGCCGATATTCGCGCTCGCGAGGCGACGCTGTTGCACATTCGCTGGGTGGAAGCGAAGGAAGCCGAGGGCGAGGCGGAGAGCGCGCTCAATCAGGCCACGAATATCGTCGCCGAGAAGGCGCAAGCGCAGATGGAGGCGGCCAAGCAGCAGGGCATCGCCAGCCTGAAGCTGCCGGAGCTGCGCGAGGACGAGGCGAAAGTCGCCGCCGCCCTGCAACGCCTGCAAATCGCCCGTACCCAGCTTGACGACGAAGCAAACCGCCTGCTCCGCCGTCGTGACGAGTTGGCGCGCCGTCTGTCGCAGCTTGGCGAGGATATTATCCGTGAGGAGCGGCTGGTCTCCGACAATGCCCAGATACTCGCTCGGCTCGATGAGGAAGAAGCCGAGCTCCTCGAAATCCTGTCCGATTCCGGCCGCCATGCCGACGAAATGCGCGAAGCCTTCGAAGCTGCGTCCGTCAAGCTGGCGGAAAGCGAAGCCATCTTCACCGCCATCACCGCCGAGCGCGCGCAAGCCGCCGCCGCCCGGCAGCAATTGGAGCGGGCGATCCGCGATCTTTCCGACCGCAAGGTGAGGCTCGAACGGCAATCGCAGGAAGCAACGGCCGAGATCGAGGCCATCGACGAAAAACTCTCCGGCCTTCCGGACCCCGCGGAACGGCGCGAAGCCGTCGAGGCGGCTGAAATCGCCGTCGAGGACGCGATGATTGTGGTGGAAGAGGCCGAGGCTGCCGTTGCCGAGGCGCGTTCCGCCGAGGCCATGGCGCGTGGGCCGCTGGAAACGGCGCGCAGCCGCCTGAACGCGTTGGACACGGAAGCGCGTACCATCACCAAAATCCTCGCCTCCAGTGCCGCCGCCAATGGCAGCTTCACGCCGGTGGCGGAAGAAATGACGGTGGAGCGCGGTTATGAGGCTGCACTTGGCGCGGCGCTCGGCGATGATCTCGAAAGCCCGCTCGATGCCGCAGCTCCTGCCTATTGGGGCGGCAATGGCGACGGCGCTGGCGATCCCGTCCTGCCGCAAGGTGCCAAACCGCTTCTGGATTATGCGCAGGCACCCGATGCGCTTAGACGTGCCCTTGCACAGATCGGCGTCGTTGCAGACGTATCTGAAGCCCGACGCCTGTTGCCTTCACTTAAAGCTGGCCAGCGGCTGGTGACGCGTGAAGGCGCGCTGTTCCGCTGGGATGGCCATATCGCCAGCGCCGATGCGCCGGGCGCTGCGGCACTTCGCCTGTCGCAGAAGAACCGCCTCGCCGAAATCGAAACCGAACTGGATGAGGCCCGCTCCATTCTGGAAGAGGCCGAAGACCAGCTTTCCGCGAAAACCGAAGAGATCAGAAGCAGCGAATTGCGGCTTTCGGACGTGCGCGACCGGAGCCGGCTCGCGACCCGTCAGCTTGCCGAGGCACGCGAGGCGCTGACATCGGCCGAACGCGCCTCGGGCGATCTTTTGCGCCGCCGGGATATCGTCTCCGAAGCACTGAACCAGATCGGCGCGCAGATCGACGAGATCGCCGTTCAGGAAGAAAATGCCCGTATCGAGATGGAAGATGCGCCTGATCTTTCCGTGCTTGATCTGAAGCTGCGTGAAAGCCAGCTGGAAGTCGCGACCGATCGCGGCCTGCTGGCGGAAGCGCGCGCCCGCCATGAAGGGGTGAGCCGCGAGGCGGAAAGCCGCCAGCGCAGAATTCAGGCAATCGGGCAGGAGCGCTCCACCTGGCAATCGCGGGCGGCAAGTGCCGCCGACCATATCGCCACGCTGCGCGAACGTGAGGAAGAGGCGCGCGAGGAAATCGCCGAGCTGGACATTGCGCCCGAGGAATTCGACGAAAAACGCCGCAACCTCCTCAACGAGTTGCAGAAGACCGAAGACGCCCGCCGCGCGGCCGCCGACCGGCTGGCCGAGGCGGAAAACCTGCAACGCGCCGCCGACCGGCTGGCGGCAACGGCGCTTTCCGAACTGGCCGAAGCCCGCGAAAAGCGCGGCCGTGCCGAAGAGCGGCTGGTTTCCGCCCGCGAGAAACGGCAGGAGGCGGAACATCGCATCCGTGAGACGCTGAATACCGAGCCGCATATGGCGTTTCGCCTGACCGGCCTTGGCCCGGACCAGCCGAAACCCGATATCCGTGATGTCGAGCGCGATCTGGACCGGCTGAAGATCGAGCGCGAAAGGCTTGGCGCCGTCAATCTGCGCGCCGAGGAGGAGCAGGCCGAGCTTTCCGCCAAGCTTGAGGCGCTCATCAAGGAGCGGGACGATATCATCGACGCCGTGCGCAAGCTGCGTGCCGGTATCCAGAACCTCAACCGCGAGGGCCGCGAACGGCTGATTGCCGCCTTCGATGTGGTCAATTCGCAGTTCCAGCGGCTGTTCACCCATCTCTTCGGCGGGGGCACGGCGGAATTGCAACTGATTGAATCCGACGACCCGCTGGAAGCCGGTCTCGAAATCCTCGCCCGCCCACCGGGCAAGAAGCCGCAGACCATGACATTGCTTTCCGGCGGCGAGCAGGCGCTGACGGCCATGGCGCTGATATTCGCCGTCTTTCTCACCAATCCCGCGCCGATCTGCGTGCTGGACGAGGTGGACGCGCCGCTCGACGACCACAATGTCGAGCGCTACTGCAACCTTATGGATGAAATGGTGGCCTCCACCGAAACCCGCTTCGTCATCATCACTCACAATCCCATCACCATGGCGCGCATGAACCGCCTCTTTGGAGTCACCATGGCGGAGCAGGGCGTGTCGCAACTGGTGTCTGTTGATTTGCAGACCGCCGAACAGTTGCGCGAAGCCGTCTGAGGCGACATTTCCGGGATTCAATTTCTGGTTTTGCTCAATGTCAATTTATCTTGCCATATCACCCATTCGGGTGAGCGACATTGCGCGGCAGTTTGCTATGTCTTTCGCAAGAGCCAAAGGTTCTCCTGAGACCCCACCATCCGGTTTCCTGTACCGGATGGAATGCCTTGCGAGGCCGCTGCCGTGGCCTCGCAAGGCTTTCTTTTCCGGGTTCATAGGGTTGCGCGGCGGTTTGCATTGGCAATTGTGTCAGGGGAGTAAGCCTCTTTCCGTCATACCGGCCTTGAGCCGGTACCCAGCCAGCCCAAGTCCTTGGGCTGAAAGGACTCTTCCCGTCGCGCGAGAGCCGCGTCGACTGGATTCCGGCTCAAGGCCGGAATGACGGAGAGAGGCGACGCAGCCAATCACTGTAAACACTGGCATGCTGCAACTGCCCGCGCAGTGTGCGAGTTTCTCGGCCCATGATGCATGGAGGCCACCATCACTCACCCCGGCACAAGCCGCAACCTTGTACCCCAGGGGTCGATCGCTTCCACGACATTATTCTCCATTTCCACCAGCACATAACCCGCGGCCCGTAGCCGTGTTTTCTGCGCCTCGAGATCGGTGTGGTTGCGAACGGTGATTGAGAACCAGTCGAGGCCGGTTTCCATGGCGTTGCGTTCCTTTGCGCCACGGCTGTTCCAGGTATTCACCGCCAGATGGTGGTGATAGCCACCGGAAGAGAGAAAAGACGCGTCGGAACGCGCATCCTGTGTCGGTTTGAGCCCGACGGCCTCTTCGTAGAAGGCGCGGGCAGCGGCGATGTCGCCAACTCGCAGGTGTATGTGGCCAATGCGCATTCCCGCGGGGGCGACGTCATAATCACTGTTTTTGGTATCGGTCAGCTTTACGAGATCATCGACATCGAGAGGCTCGGTACCCATTTTAACCACGTTGCCGCTCCACACCCATGTGTCCGTGGGACGATCGCTGTAGACCTCGATGCCGTTACCTTCGGGATCGTTGAGATAGATCGCCTCGCTGACATTGTGATCGGCAAAACCCGTCAGAGGCACCTGCTTCAGCGCCGCATGCACCAGCCAGCGCGCCAGATCCTTGCGGGAGGGCATCAGATAGGCGACGTGGAACAGGCCGGCAGAGGTGGGGCTCTCGAAATCCGCTGCGGGCTTGTGATCGAGATCGAGCAGCGGCACGGTCCCGACACCCAGCGTCACGCCCCTTGCCGTGCGTTCCACTTCGTTCATACCCAGCACCGAACGGTAATAATCGATCATCGGATCGAGTTCGCGCACGCGCAGCGCCGCCTTGCCGATATGCATCGGCGTCGTCAGCGCAAAGGGCAGGGTGGGATCGGCGGCGGCGGAAGCTCCGCCCTCGGCTCTAAGCGCACCGGCAAGGGCGGTGGCGGCGCAGGAAATTCCGGCAAATTTAAGCGTGTGGCGGCGGGTAAATTGCATGAATAATCTCTTTGTCGGCGATTTGAATGGCTTAGGTAACACTCCGTTTCAGCGCACTACACGAATGCGTCAATGCTGCTGTTATGTCCTGTTTAAGGCAATTCTGGCGCGCAATTCGCCGCAATTATGCTGCACTGCGATGTAAACTACGCGTTGCGGCGTTCCCAACGTGCCGCCAATGCTGTAGATGATAGAAAAATGACAACGCTTCTGGGTGGAGAGCGTGGAATGAAAAAATGGGTTTATACCTTCGGCAACGGTGCTGCCGAAGGCCGGGCAGGTGACGTTGCGATATTGGGCGGCAAGGGCGCAAACCTTGCCGAAATGGCAAGTCTCGGCCTTCCCGTTCCCCCCGGCCTCACCATCATTACCGATGCCTGCGCGCTTTATCACAAGAACGGCCGCGATCTCCCGGATGACCTGAAGCTTCAGGTCATGGCCGGCCTGCATGGTATGGAAATCGTGACCGGCAAGACCTTCGGCGGCAGCCAGTCGCCACTGCTCATCTCCGTCCGTTCCGGCGCGCGCGCCTCCATGCCCGGCATGATGGATACGGTGTTGAACCTTGGTCTCAACGACCGCACCGTCGAGGCATTGGGCCACGATGCGGGCGACGCGCGTTTTGCCTGGGACAGCTATCGCCGCTTCATCCAGATGTATGCTGATGTCGTCATGGGTCTCGACCATGAAATGTTCGAGGAAATCCTCGAAGATGAAAAAGGCCGGCTTGGCCATGAATACGATACGGACATGTCGGCGGTCGAATGGCAGCACGTCGTTTCGCTCTACAAGAAGCTGATCGAAGATGAGCTCGGCGAAGCCTTCCCGCAGGATTGTCACGTCCAGCTTTGGGGCGCAATTGGCGCCGTGTTCGCCAGCTGGACCAACCACCGTGCCGTGACCTATCGGCACCTGCACAATATTCCCGGCGACTGGGGCACGGCCGTTAACGTTCAGGCCATGGTCTTCGGCAATCTCGGCTCGTCCTCGGCAACCGGCGTCGCCTTTACCCGCAACCCCTCGACAGGCGAGGCGGAGCTTTACGGTGAATTCCTCGTCAATGCGCAAGGCGAAGACGTGGTGGCGGGCATCCGCACGCCGCAATCCATCACCGAGGCCGCACGCTTGGCCTCCGGCTCCGACAAGCCATCCATGGAAAAGCTGATGCCGGAAGCCTTTTCCGAATTCCTGGCGATCTGCAAGCGGCTGGAAACCCACTACCGCGACATGCAGGATCTTGAATTCACCATCGAGCGCGGCAAGCTCTGGATGCTGCAGACCCGCTCCGGCAAGCGCACCACCCGTGCCGCCATGAAAATCGCGGTCGATATGGTGGAAGAAGGGCTGATTTCGCAGGACGAAGCCGTCTGCCGCATCGAGCCGTCGTCGCTCGACCAGCTGCTGCATCCCACCATCGATCCCGGCACATCCCGTCCCATCATCGGCTCCGGCCTGCCCGCCTCTCCGGGGGCGGCAACGGGTGAGATCGTCTTTACCGCGGAAGAGGCGGTCGCCGCCGAGGCCGAAGGACGCCGCGTCATTCTGGTACGCATCGAAACCAGCCCGGAAGATATTCACGGCATGCATGCCGCCGAAGGCATTCTGACGACGCGCGGCGGCATGACCAGCCACGCCGCCGTGGTGGCGCGCGGCATGGGCATTCCCTGTGTCACCGGCGCCGGCTCCATGCGGGTCGATATGCGCAACAGGGTGCTGATCGGCGTCGGCTGCATGCTGAAGCGGGGGGATGTCATCACCATCGATGGTTCCTCCGGCCGGGTGCTGAAAGGCGAGGTGCCGATGACACAGCCGGAACTCTCGGGTGATTTCGGCAAGCTGATGGAGTGGGCGGACAAGCTGCGCCGGATGACCGTGCGCACCAATGCGGACACGCCCGCCGACGCCCGCGCCGCGCGCGCCTTTGGCGCTGAGGGAATTGGCCTCTGCCGTACCGAACACATGTTCTTCGAGGGCGACCGCATCCATGTCATGCGCGAGATGATCCTGGCCGAAAGCGAAAAGGGCAGGCGGGCGGCGCTCGATGAGCTTCTGCCGATGCAGCGCTCGGATTTCACCGAACTTTTCCAGATCATGCACGGCCTGCCGGTAACGATCCGCCTGCTCGACCCGCCACTGCACGAATTCCTGCCGAAGACGGATGGTGAAATCGTCGAGGTTGCCGCCGCCATGGGCATGCCGCAGACGGTGTTCCGCCAGCGCCTTGATGCGCTGCACGAGTTCAACCCCATGCTCGGCCATCGTGGCTGCCGTCTCGCCATCTCCTACCCGGAAATCGCCGAAATGCAGGCCCGCGCCATTTTCGAAGCGGCCGTTGCGGCGGCGCGCATTACCGGCGCGCCCGTCGTGCCTGAGATCATGGTGCCGCTGGTTGGCCTGCGTTCGGAACTGGATTACGTGACTGCGGTCATCGACGGCGTCGCCGCGGCGGTGGCGAAAGAAACCGGCATGGAGATCGAATATCTCACGGGAACCATGATCGAGCTGCCGCGTGCGGCCCTGCGCGCCCATGTCATTGCCGAAGCGGCCGAGTTCTTCTCCTTCGGCACCAATGATTTGACGCAGACGACCTTCGGCATTTCCCGCGACGATGCGGCGCGTTTCATCAATACCTATCAGCGTAAGGGCATCATCGAACGCGACCCGTTCATTTCGCTCGATTTCGATGGCGTGGGTGAATTGATCCGCATCGCCGCCGAACGCGGCCGCCAGACGCGGCCAGAACTGAAGCTCGGTATCTGCGGCGAACATGGCGGAGACCCGGCCTCGATCCATTTCTGCGAAAATGCCGATCTTGATTACGTCTCGTGCTCGCCTTTTCGCGTGCCCATCGCCCGCCTAGCCGCCGCGCAGGCGACGCTTGCCGCGCGGGCGGAAGAAGGGCAGGTGGCAAGCAATGTCGCCTTTATCCCCGTCAGGGGTTCTGTTGGACGATGATGCGCCGCTCCACCACCACGGGACGGTAGAACATGTCGCGGTTCATCTGCGCCTGCCAGGCACGGTTGTCCGCACGGCGGTCCATTTCCAGATCGAGAAGGCAACCGGCCATCGGGTCAGTGCCGGGGCGGAAACCGTAACCCCGGCATGTCGCCTCATCCCGAGCCCGGCGCTCTTCCGGTGTCAGCGTCTGGCATGCGGTGAGCGCCAGCATGGCGGCAAGCGCACCGAAGACGATGGAAAAGCGCATTTTGTTTCTCCCTGATATGACAGCCGTACGGCACTATTGCCGAGATTGATACGCCTGTTTTAGGACGGGGAAAAGCCGCGGTAGGGTGGAAAGTTGCATCAATGGGCCGCCGCAGGCACCTCCGCTGTGATTAATATCTGGACAGGAAGGAGGGCGGGAAAAAGCCCTGCTGAATGAGCCAGTCACTCAACAGAAGCGTGAGGATGCCGGCGAGAAGAAGACCGCCCATGAATGCGATCAGGCCGAGGGTGGCGCGTGTCCAGCGACGGGTCTGATAGAGATAAATGGCAAGGCCCACAGGCGCGAGCAGAATAGTCGCGAATTTTACGGCAGAGCTGCGTCGGGAACCCCGCTTTTCGGCATCCTCTATCTGCCACCACGCAAACAGGGTGATGATGCCGATCATCTGCACCAGATCGTTTGCGGTAAAGGAACTGGGCGGTCCGGCGGGCCAGATGGCCGCGTCGATAAGAAGCCCGACTGAGACAAAGACGAGCAGGCCGACATAGATCCAGTTACGTTTCACCATGCATACGTTCCGCTGAAGCTGCGCTTTGTCCGTGTCGTTATGGCTATCGATGAAGCCATCTCCGTCAACCCCTAACTTTAATGGGGCAAAGGAAGCGGCCAACGCAGGGCGTCTCCTTTTTATCGGAAACGCCCCGCGACTATTGCTGTCAGGCCGTCGCCACTTCACGGTCATCGAGTGCGTCGATGTCCTTGGCGTTGTTATAAACGGCCTCGTTGAGAATACCCTCGCGTTTGGCGACAATGGTCGGCACCAGCGCCTGTCCGGCGACGTTGACCGCGGTGCGGCCCATGTCGAGGATCGGGTCGATGGCGAGCAGCAGGCCCACACCTTCGAGCGGCAGTCCGAGTGTGGAGAGCGTCAGCGTGAGCATAACCACCGCGCCGGTCAGTCCGGCCGTTGCGGCGGAACCGAGCACCGAAACGAAGACGATCAGCACATATTCCTGAATGCCGAGCGGCACCTGGAAGAACTGCGCGATGAAGATCGCCGAGATTGCCGGATAGATCGCGGCGCAGCCGTCCATCTTGGTGGTGGCGCCGAGCGGCACGGAGAAGGCGGCATATTCGCGCGGCACGCCGAGGCTCTTTTCCGTCACGGTTTCGGTGACGGGCAGTGTGCCGATGGAGGAACGCGAGACAAAGGCGAGCTGGATGGCCGGCCATGCGCCCGCAAAGAAGCGCGAGGGCTTCAGGCCATGCGCGAGAAGCAGCGCCGGGTAAACGACGAAAAGCACCAGTGCGAGACCGATATAGACGGCCGCTGCATACCAGCCGAGCTGCGACAGCGTGGTCCAGCCATATTGGTCAACTGCGCGGCCAAGCAGGCCGATGGTGCCGATGGGGGTAAGGCGGATGACCCACCACAGGATTTTACGCACGATGGCGAGCAGCGACTGGTTGAAGGCGAGGAACGGCTCCGCCGCCTTGCCGGCTTTCAGCGCCGCGACACCGAAGGCAATCGACACCACCAGCAACTGCAGGACGTTGAAATTCAACGAGGTGCTGCCCGCGCCATTGCTGATTTTGGTAGATGCTTCAAGGCCGAAGACGTTGGCCGGGACGAGACCCTTGAGGAAGTCCAGCCAAGAACCGGTGGAGGACGGTGCTGCCGCTGCGGTATTGGCGATCGCCGTGTTGACGCCCGGCTGGATGACAAGACCGAGCACGATGCCGATGACGACCGCGATCAAAGCGGTGATGGCGAACCAGAGCAGCGTCTGCCAGACGAGCTTCGCCGCATTAGAGAGGTTCTTGAGATTGGCGATGGAGGCGACGATGGCGGTAAAGATCAGCGGCGGCACGAGTGCGCGCAGCAGCTGGACGAATATGCTGCCGATGGTCTGCAGCGTCACCGAGAGCCAGTTGGGGCTGCCGGCGGCGTCGGGGCCGATATTGCGGGCAACGAGGCCGAGCAGCAGGCCGATGACCATGGCTATCAAAACCTGAAAGCCAAAATTGCGATAAAAGGGTTTATGCCCCGAAGGGCGGGCAGAGGTCGTTGCCTGTGACATGACATGTCTCTTTATTGTGCAAGAAAGCGAGAATGTTGCATTTTTTACAAGCATTCTCGAGGGAGGTCGCCGAGAATACGCCGATTTCCTCAGCAATTAAGGGATGAACGTGCGTATTTGTTGCATTGTCGGGGAATTATTCCCTGACGCTACGGCAATGCGGAAAAATATTCCTGCTTCTTGTTGGCTTGGCCTCTCAGTCCGTCGCGCAGGGAAAGTCATGCTAATTGCGCCGACGTCATCCTCGGGCCTGTCCCGAGGTCTGCCGACATATTGATTTTATTGGAGGTGATTAGATCCTCGGCACAGGGCCGAGGATGACGTTGAGCGGGTCTTCACGCTTAATCACCGACCTCAAGGAAACTGCGACCTGTCCGGAAATTTAACCCGCACAGAAGTGGATCATGTCCGGAATGATGGAAGAGAGGTCTTCGGGGGGCACGCTTTACCCGCAGATCGCCCCCTCCTTTGTTTTCCTCGCCGCAATTCCGGTTTATGACATCATATGCAGGTGATTCCCTGCCAGAACCCGGGTGCAACGCCTCTTAGCCAATGCGATCTAACGGATATCCGCTTCCATGACTGTGCGTTTCGTCCGGCCTTTTTCGGTTGCAGCCTATCTTTCCCGCTATCTGGGCCTGGCGGCACTGGCGCTTTTTCTCATCGCCGCCGGCGTCCACCGTTTTGGACCGTTGACGACGCCTGATCTTGTCGGGCTCCTCCTCATTGCCGCCGTTATCGCTCTTGTGGCCGTGCTTCTGGCGCTGATCGGCCTCGAGCGGCTGTGGACCAGAGGCGCACGCGGCGGGCTTTCGGCGCTGGCGGCGCTGCTTCTCTCGGCCCTGCCGCTCGGCGTGGTCGGTTACGGCGCCTTTCTTTATTGGCAGCAGCCGAAGATTTACGACATTTCCACTGACCTGAGCGATGTGCCGGAGTGGCTGGCGACACCGGCCGCCAACCAGCAATGGCTGGTGCGGCCCGCGACCATTACCAAGGCTGATCGCGATGCGCAGATGGAGGCCTATGCCAGCCTTGCCGGGCGCCGCTATGAAGGCGCGATAGACCGCATCTACGCCGCCGCCAAAAAAATGGCCGCCTCCCAGAATATTCGCATTACCCATACGAAGGGTGTGATCGGGGCGGAGGATGCCCCTGCCGTCGGGGTGCCAGCACAGGACAGGCAGCAGCCCGCCGACGATGCGCCGGTGGAAGACCTGCCCTCCATCGTGCCCGTGCCCATGGCCCGCCCGACCGACGCGCCTTTGCCCACCTTCTTCAACGGCAGCGGCGTGGTGCTGATGCAGGGTGAAACCCGCACCCGCATCTGGGGTCTGCGCTTCGATATCCTCATTCGCCTGAAGGAAGAGGCGGAAACCACCATCGTCGATGTCCGCGTCGCCTCCCGCTACGGCCCGCACGATCTTGGCATGGGTGCGGCGATTGCCGAGGCCTATCTCGATGCGCTGGATGCGGAGATGCAGGGGCTGAACGATAATTGAGGCCGGAAGGCAAAGCTACACGTCGGCCGAATGGATCGCGACGTCGCCGCTCGTTTCTTCTCCCCGCCGGGGAGGAGGTGGCCCGAAGGGCCGGATGAGGGGGTAACGGCGGAGATTTTCGGAGAGCTTGCCCCCTCATCCCGCTGCCGCGGACTTCTCCCCGGCGGGGAGAAGAAACAGGTGGCACCCGCTCGCTCCCCACCGAAGGGGCGGCAATCACGAAAGCACCTTGAGAGCTGGCTAGTTAAAACCCCGTCACGCCGGGAAATATTCACCCGTGAGCGAAGGCGCGCCATCCGTCCGAACCTCGCCCTTCTCGATCAGATCCTCGATATGCGCCAGCACGGAAAGTGCCGCCGCCCCATGCAGACGCTTGTCGGTGCTGGCATAGATCACCTTCACCATATCGGCGATCAGCCTGTCGCCGTCCCTGATCCGCTTCAACACCGCCTTTTCCCGCATGCGGCGGTGGGCGCGCAAGCCCCGCATGAAGGCTGCGGGATCGGTGACCGGGCCGCCATGGCCTGGCAGGAACAACCGGTCGTCACGGGTCAGCAACCGCTCCAGTGAAGCCATGTAGTCGCTCATCGCCCCATCAGGCGGCGCGACGATGGTGGTGGCCCAGGCCATGACGTGATCGGCCGAAAAGACGATGCCGCTCCCCTCAAGCGCAAAGGCGGCGTGGTTGGCGGTGTGGCCCGGCGTATGCAGCGCCGTCAATGTCCAGCCGTCACCGGAAAGGCTCTGCCCGTCGCCCAGCGCAATGTCAGGCGCGAAAGCCGTATCGGAACTTTCGGCAAAGGGATTGGTCTCGCCCACATGCAGTGGCCGGGCGGCGCGGTGCGGGCCTTCCGCCACCGTCAGCGCCCCGGTCGCCTGCGCCAGCCTGCGGGCAAGCGGCGAATGATCGCGATGGGTGTGGCTGACGAAGATGTGCGTGACTTCGCGGCCTTCGAGGGCGGCCATCAGCGCCCGAAAATGCGCCTCGTCCTCCGGGCCGGGATCGATGACGGCGACGGAACGGTCGCCGACAATATAGGAATTGGTGCCATGGAAGGTGAAGGCGGAAGGATTGTTGACGGTGATGCGCTGGATGAGCGGGGCGACGGGAACCGCCTCGCCATAGGCCGGCTGGAAATCGAGATCGAATGCCGGGTCCGCCATCGAGACCTCCTGAAAAAATGCCATGCATGCTTGCGCCGCGGCCTCATCCGCGTCACGGCCAAGCCCTAACATGCGAACTTCGACACGGCACCCAAAAAGCTTGAATTTTGTGAAAAAATTGGTCGCCGGGTCATTGCCGCGCCGGGCAGGCTTTGCTAATCAGGCGCGGTTCAGGCAGCGGCGTTTCGCTCTCGCTGCCCTGTTGGGGCGTCGCCAAGCGGTAAGGCACCGGTTTTTGGTACCGGCATTCCCAGGTTCGAATCCTGGCGCCCCAGCCATCTATCCCCAAGTCAGAACAACGTTCGCAGGTTCCGGCGACCGTCGATCACGCGAACGATTTCCACGGAATATATTTCGCCGCCATCGGTATCCGGCACGGTTTCGTAGAGAATGATGTAAGGCGCTTCAACCAGCATGCGGGCGGATGGGAAAATTTCCGGGCGGCGCTCGCCGAGGTGAGGATGGTCGACCAAGCGCTCCGCTTTGGCGCGGAACGGCAAGGCGCTGTGATTTGCCGATATCGATATAGATTTTTCTTCACATCGCTGCGCGCGCGGGGCGACCAGACAAGTTTAATGGTCACGATTTTTCAACGAGGCCAGTTCTGCACGCGCTTCATTGAGCGCCTCGTCGAAATCCACTTCGGTTGAATTGCCACTGGCTTTGCCTTCGGTCCATAATGCGCGCAGCCTGGCAATGTCGTCGCGTCGCTGAACCCATTTTGCCGACCAGTCTCGTATCGCTTCACGGATGACTTCGCTGCTGCTGGCATAAGCACCGCTTTCCACGGCGTCACGCAAGATTTCGGCGTGCTGGGGAGTCATCGAGACGCTGATCTTTTCAACATTGGCCATCTAAGCTCTCCATCGAATTGGTAGCAATTATTACCACCAAGAGGATTGGCCGACGAGATATTTCAGTATCAAGAATTAGATCAACAAAAAACGCCGCGCATCCAGAGACACGCGGCGTCCAATCCTAAATCGCACCTAAACCTTAAAGCGCGATATCAGGCACCTTCTTCACGGGTGCACCCGCAGGCGCCGCACCGGCGCCCTTCAGGGCCTCAAGATCGATCTGCGGCGGGGTCGGCAGCTGCAGGTGCTCGGCGGTGTAGGCCCATTCCTCACGTACCTTTTCCGGGTCGTCATTGAGCTTGGTGCCGTAGCTCGGCACGATCTGGCGCAGCTTCGTCTGCCATTCCGGCGTTGCCACCTTGTCCTTGAAGACTTTTTCCAGAACGCTGAGCATGATCGGCGCTGCGGTGGAGGCGCCCGGCGAAGCGCCGAGCAGGCCGGCGATGCTGCCGTCCCGGGCGGAAACCACTTCGGTGCCAAGCCGCAGTACGCCGCCCTTTTCTTCGTCGCGCTTGATGATCTGCACGCGCTGGCCTGCCTGCCACAGGCGCCATTCGCCCTGCTTGGCATTCGGGAAATATTCCTTCAGCGCAGCAAAACGGTCGTCATCCGACATCATCAGCTGGCCGGCGAGATATTCGACCAGCGGATATTCGTCGATGCCGACGCGCACCATCGGCCAGGCATTGCTGGTTGTCACGGAGGAGACGAGATCGAAATAGGAGCCTTCCTTCAGGAACTTGGTGGAGAAGGTGGCGAAAGGTCCAAACAGGATGACGCGTTTGCCGCCCAGCACGCGGGTATCGAGGTGCGGCACCGACATGGGCGGCGAGCCCACCGAGGCCTTGCCATAGGCCTTGGCCAGATGCTGCATCGTCACATCGGGGTTCTCGTTGATGAGGAACGAGCCGCCGACAGGGAAACCGGCATAATCATCCGCTTCCGGAATGCCGGACATCTGCAGCAGATGCAGCGCGCCGCCGCCGGCGCCGATGAACACGAATTTCGCATCCACCACCTGTTCGGCATCGGTCTTGGTGTTGGTATAGGTCACGCGCCAGCTGCCGTCGGCATTGCGCTGGATGTCGGAAACCTCGCTATTGACCTGCAGGTCGAAATTCTGGTCGCTCTGCAGATGGGAGACGAACTGGCGGGTGATTTCGCCAAATTCCATGTCGGTGCCGAGCGGCGACCAGGTTGCGCCGATCTTCTGGGAAGGATCGCGGCCTTCCATCATCAGCGGCACCCACTTCTTGATCTGCTCTGGATCGGTGGAGAACTCCATGCCGGCGAAAAGCGGGCTCGCCTTCAGCGCCTGATAGCGCTTTTCCAGATAGGCGACGTTCTCGTCACCCCAGACGAAGCTCATATGCGGCGTGTGGTTGATGAAGGAGCGCGGGTTCTTCAGAACGCCGTTGCGCACCTGCCATGCCCAGAACTGCCGGGAAATCTGGAAGGATTCGTTGATGTTGATCGCCTGGCTGATCTTGATGTTGCCCTTGTCGTCTTCAGGCGTGTAGTTCAGCTCGGCAAGCGCGGAATGGCCGGTGCCGGCATTGTTCCAGCCGTTGGAGCTTTCAAGCGCCACGCCGTCCAGCCGCTCCAGCATCTGCATCGACCAGGTGGGCTCCAGCTCGCGCAGCCACACACCGAGCGTCGCGCTCATGATGCCGCCACCGATGAGAAGCACGTCGACCTTCTTGGCAGTCGTATTGGCGAGAAGCGCGGAAGAGGGCAGCGCTGCTGCGGCAAGCCCGGCGAGAGCACCACCCAGAACCTGTCGGCGGTTCATCGGCAATGCGTGGGAGAGGGAAGTTTCCTCGGAGAGATCAGTGAGCTGGGATTTGTCTTGATCGATGGGAGTCACGGCCATACCTGATTCTTGTTTTGTGTTAAAAACACTCCTCCCGACCGCCCCGTTATAGCAAAGCGCAAACCGGCACAACCCGGACTCATCCACTCCAGTTCAAGCGGTTTTGTGCGGATTTTGCCGCGGCGGACGGCCGATCTAGCGGTTTTGCCGATTATCATTTTGATGATTGTTAAGATAAGTTGCGGCTTTCAAACGGTTGAAAGCGTTCCCTGGCGGGATTTTGCCAAAAGCGCATCGCCAGCACCCTTTCCCGTGAGTTGCGATCCGCAAGGTGCCGCTTCAGGCACAATTTTTTCAGAATAATGACGGAAATCCCGAAAAAGTGAAAAGGCCCGCCGGTTCGGGCGGGCCTTCGTGCATTTTGGCTTGTGGCTGACGATCAGTTGGCGGCGAGGAATTCCGCGCAGTAGCTCGGACCGTTGACGCCCGGACGATCGGAGATCGTGCGCACGGCGGTGATCTTGTAATCGCTGGAGACGACCAGCTGCACCGTGCAGGAAAGGGAGGCGGTGCGGGCGGGCGAAATCTGCCGGCCCTTTTTGCCATCCTTGCCTTCTTCGAACTTCGCCGGAATCGTCGCCTTCTTGTAGCCGCCGCGCCAGTTGTAGACGGTGGAGCTGCCGCTTTCGGTGTCGCTCAGCGGCGGGCCGAATTTGGCGAAGAAAATACCTGCGGACTGGCCGACCCAACGGGTCTCAACCGGGCTCTTCTGGGTGAAGGAGGGCGTGGAGCCATCGGTGGAAGTGGTGCAGGCCGAGAGCGCAATGGCAAACGCTGCAAGCGTTACGCTGCGAAATAGCATGGTGAAATGTCCTTTGTGCCGTGTCCGGCATCCCGCCGGTCATTCCGTTCCCCTAGCAGATTTGGCGGCGGCGGGCAGGGGAGCTGTGCGGCCCGATGAAAATTTCCTGCCACAATTGCTTTTTTGTAACGTTTTGAAGCCTTCCGCCCGGTGCCGCCGGTGCCTGCCGGGGCTGTTTCAGCAGGTGGGGAAAACTTGTCATAAAAAATGCAATAAGCCGCTTGTCGAATGCCGGAGGCTGGTCTATAGAAGCGCCGCTGGTCACGGAGTGTAGCGCAGTCTGGTAGCGCACCACGTTCGGGACGTGGGGGTCGGAGGTTCGAATCCTCTCACTCCGACCAGCTAGAAGCCCGATAAATCAGCGGCTTGCAAAAAATCCCGATACTTGCTGAAAACCTCCATATCAAATCGTCATACATCAACCGGACCGGTCGCATCAGAGGAGCCCAGTTGGGTAGGTTGTCGCAACTTCCTGCGCTTCCACTTTTCCGTATGCGCGAATAAAAGAGGCCCGTCGCTCCGCCAAGCGCCAGGCCCCAATGTCGCGGCCTGTTTCAGGGGACGCGCGACACGGACCGTCTTAGAAGTGTCAATTCAGGTCCACAATCCAAGAAGTTACCCGTGACAGTCGCGAGCCCCGAGTTTCAGGGCCATCGCCGTGATCAACTTATCGCGATCAAAAAAGAGGCCCGCTGCATTTTCAAGCAACGAGCCTCTGTTCGGCCGCTTGGCGGAGCGACCGAGGGCAAATTCGCCTTTTGCCCATGAACGCCGAATGAACGAGCGCCCTTCTGCGCCGCCGAGAAACAACCCGTAAAAATCCGCAAAGCAGATGGATCGGAAAGCTTCCTCAGCCGTTATCCAAACATACAACAATGGAGGATAACATGCTGAAGGGTATTGCACTGTGGGCTATGGGCGTTCCGATCTTCGTGATCATTCTGCTTTATATGTTCGTGTTTTAAGTCGCATCTGACGACTGGACCCAAACAAAAAGGCGACCACACCGTGGTCGCCTTTTGTCGTTCATGCCGGCATTCTCAGTCGAGATCGCTGATGAGCCGTGAGGCTGTTGCCGCATCCGTGCGCCGGATGTCGATCTCGTCGCGGTGCTTGGCAAGAAGCTCGCTCGCCAGCAGCTTTTCCGCGAGATCGGCAGGCAGCGAGAGAATGACCCGGTCGCCTTTTTCTTCCGTCGCGCCAGTATTGCGCTTTCCTGAAATCATGCCGCCCGCCACCGTATTGTTGGTGTCGGGGTCGATCAGGATGAAGGAACCCGTCGAGCGGTTCTGTTCATAGGGATCGAAGATCGCCGTCTCATCGAAGGAAAGCCTGACCTTGCCGATGGCGTTCATCGGCAGCGACGTCTCATGCGCCTGCCATTCGCCTTCCTTGAGGTTCAGCTGGCTGACGGGCTGCACACTGACACGCTGTCGGCGGCTGCCGCTTTTCAGCCAGTAGCGCTTGCCGGCCTCGATGCCTCCGGGCTGCAAAGCCACGATCTGCGCGTCGAAGGCAAGGCCAGTCTGAGGCTGCGCCTCGATGGAGACAATCATGTCGCCGCGCGAGACGTCCACCTGACGATCGAGCACCAGCGTGACGGCATCACCCGCCACGGCGGCATTGCGCACCAGGTCGAAAGTGACGATCTGCTTGACGTTGGCGACCATGCCGGAAGGCAGGATAACGACGCTGTCGCCCGGCTTCACCGAACCGCCGGCAACCGTGCCCTGATAACCGCGGAAGCTTTCGCCGGGACGCGAGACGCGTTGTACGGGAAAGCGGAAGCCGCCCGATTGCGCGGAGCGAACGGTCGCCAGTTCCAGCGTTTCCACCAGCGTCGGGCCTTCATACCAGGGCATGGAAGCCTTGCCTGACAGAACGACGTTTTCACCTTTCAGCGCCGACATCGGAATGGCGGTTATCTGCTTGATGCCGAGATCGGATGCGAAATCGCGGAACTCGTGGGCGATCAGTTCGAAACCGGCCTTGTCGTAATGCGTCAGGTCGATCTTGTTGACGGCCAGCACGAATTGCCGGATGCCCATCAGCGCCGCGATGGTAGCGTGGCGGCGGGTCTGTTCCAGGATGCCGGTGCGCGCATCGACGAGCAGCACGGCGAGATCGGCCGTGGAAGCGCCGGTCGCCATGTTGCGGGTATATTGCTCATGGCCGGGCGTGTCGGCCACGATGAAGGCGCGCCTGTCAGTGGCGAAGTAACGATAGGCGACATCGATGGTGATGCCCTGTTCGCGCTCCGCCTGCAAACCGTCCAGCAGCAGTGCGAAATCGGGCAGGCCAAGATCGTTCTGCTTGCCGCTGTCGCGGTGCAGGGTCGCGGCCTGATCTTCCTTGACGGCCTTGGTGTCCCAGAGGAGACGGCCGATCAGGGTCGATTTGCCGTCATCCACGCTGCCGCAGGTGATGAGACGAAGCGGGCGGGTGTCGCGCGCTGCTTTCGAATGTTCAGCAAAGGGCAAAATGGTGGCCGTGGAAATGTTGGTGGTGGCAGAAGCGGTCATCAGAAATAGCCCTCGCGCTTCTTCTTCTCCATCGAGCCGGACTGGTCGCGGTCAATCGCGCGGCCCTGACGTTCGGAAACGGTGGCGATTTCGAGCTCGGCAATCACATCCTGAAGCGTCGCCGCCTCGGAACGGATCGCACCGGTGAGCGGGAAGCAGCCGAGCGTGCGGAAGCGGATCGAGCCACGCTTGATCTCTTCACCGGGCAAAAGCTCCAGGCGCTCGTCTTCGGCAAGGATCATCATGCCGTCGCGCTCGATATAGGGGCGCTCAGCGGCATAATAGAGCGGCACCAGCGGGATGTTTTCCGCCTCGATATAACGCCAGATGTCGACTTCGGTCCAGTTGGAGAGCGGGAAAGCGCGAACGCTCTCACCCTTGCGCACCATGCCGTTATAAATGTTCCATAGCTCAGGGCGCTGGTTGCGCGGGTCCCATTTGTGGTCGGGCGTGCGGAAAGAGTAGATGCGTTCCTTGGCGCGGCTCGCCTCTTCGTCGCGGCGCGCACCGCCGAAGGCTGCGTCGAACTGGCCGGCATCCAGGGCCTGACGCAGCGCTTCCGTCTTCATGATGTCGGTGTAAAGCGCCGATCCGTGGGTGAAGGGAGTGATGTTTTCCGCCGCGCCGCGCGGATTGGTGTGGGAGATCAGTTCGAGATCATATTCCTTGACGATATTGTCGCGGAATTCGATCATCTCCTTGAACTTCCAGCCGGTATTGACGTGCAGCAGCGGGAAGGGAATGCGGCCGGGGAAGAAGGCCTTGCGCGCGAGATGCAGCAGCACGGACGAGTCCTTGCCAATGGAATAGAGCATCACGGGCTTGTCAAATTCGGCTGCGACTTCGCGAAAGATATGAATAGCTTCGTTTTCAAGCGCCTTCAGATGGGGATCGAGCGGCGGCTTGGATGCGACAGTATTCTTGCTGTCCGTCTCGTGGACTGCGTTAGACATTGTGAACTCCGGGAATGTACTGAATGATTATCGTTGCGGGATGGCGGAAACGGCGGAGGTCTGCTCCGCACCGGCGACGTGAAGACCGCATTCGCGCTTCTCGTCGTTTTCCCACCACCATCGTCCGGCGCGCTCAGGCTCACCGGGCTTGATGGCGCGCGTACACGGCTCGCAGCCGATGGACGGGTAACCGCGCTGATGCAACGGATTGATGGGGATGTTCTCCTGGGCGACATGCGCCTTGATGAGATCGATATCCCAATCAGCCAAAGGGTTGATCTTGATGAGATTGCGATCCGCATCGAATTCGGCAAACGGCGTCATGGCGCGATTGCCCGACTGGCCGCGACGGAGGCCGGTGATCCAGAAGGCGGCACCATCAAGCGCCTTGCCGAGCGGGATCAGCTTTCTGACATGACAGCAGGCATGACGCGCCTCAACGCTTTCGTAAAAGCCGTTGAGACCGTATTTTGCGGCGTAGGCGTCTATATCGTCCTGTTCGGGACGGAAACGACGGATTTCGATGCCGAAACGCTCCTCGGTTTCATCGATGAGATCGACGGTTTCCTTGAAAAGACGGCCAGTTTCCAGCGTGACAACGTCAATCGGCAGGCGATGGGTGCCGATGGCGGCGGTGATGACCTGATCCTCGATGCCGAGGCTGGTGGTGAAGACCGCGCGCCCGCCGAGGCCGGCGATAAATGAAAGCCGACCCGCCAGATCGAGCCCGGCAAGCGTGGCATCGAGGGAAGCGGCATCGGCAGAGGCATTTGCTGAATTGATGGTCATTGTCACGTCCGAGATTTCCATGGCCGATTATTGTTGAAATCGGCGCTTTGGACGAGAAATGACAGTCTTTGTGCGCTGCACTTCAGAGCAAAAATGCCTCTCGCGCGCGTGCTATGAGCAAAAGATGCCCGTTCACATTGTTCGCAGCCTGGATTTGAATTGTGACAACTTCTGCGCTAAGCCGTGATTGCCGGGTATCCGGGCTTGTGATCTACTGGTTTTACGATGATTTCGCAGAAGGCAAAATATGCGCTGAGGGCGCTTCTCTCGCTGGCCAAGGCCGACGGCGGCTGTCCTGTGCAGATTTCCGACATTGCCCGCGAACAGGCCATTCCGAAAAAGTTTCTGGAGCAGATCCTTCTCGAAATGAAGAAGGAACGCCTTGTCGAAAGCCGGCGCGGCAAGCAGGGTGGTTATCTTCTGGCTCGCCCGGCGGATGATATTACTTTCGGCGAGGTGCTGCGGCTCATTGATGGCCCCCTTGCTCCTCTGCCCTGCCTCTCCCAGACCGCCTATCGCCGCTGCGAGGATTGCGACGGCGAGAAGCAGTGCGAGATCCGCCACGTCTTCGCCCGTGTGGCCGATGCGACGCGCAACATCCTGTTCAACACCACCGTTGCGGATGCGGTGGCCGGTGTCGAAGTGCCCGAGCTTTTGACGGCCTGACGAAAAATTCGTCTAAAACACCTCAATATTTTTCGCCATCGCGGCAAAAAACCGGCAAAAATGTGAAACGCTTTTGCATTCAGCAAAGTTTTACACGACGCTTGTTGCGCCTTTCGCTTATGCTGCGCTGTATTTGTTGCCCGGAGAAACGCTCAAGGGAAACACTTTTTCGATCGTATTCGGCCTCATTGACCAACTCTACTCAACCGGTAGAGTTAAGCCATCGCAATCAGGAGGGAATACCGATGTCCAAGCTTCTGTCCGGTTTGAGCGTTGTCGCGCTCAGCCTCTCACTGGCACTTGGCGCAGCTGGCTCGGCCGCGGCGCAGACCAAGCTGCTGAACGTGTCCTATGATCCGACCCGTGAACTCTACAAGGATTTCAACGAAGCCTTCGCCAAGAAGTGGAAGGCCGACACCGGCGAGGACGTCACCATCCAGCAGTCGCATGGCGGCTCCGGCAAGCAGGCCCGTTCGGTCATCGACGGTCTGGAAGCCGACGTCGTGACGTTGGCGCTGCAGAGCGACATCGACGCCATCGTGCAGAATTCCGGCAAGATCAACAAGGACTGGCGCGGCCGCCTGCCGCATAATTCCTCCCCTTACACCTCCACCATCGTTTTCCTCGTTCGCAAGGGTAACCCGAAGGGCATCCATAACTGGGGCGATCTGGTGAAGGGCGACGTACAGATCGTGACCCCGAACCCGAAGACCTCGGGCGGTGCGCGCTGGAACTATCTCGCGGCCTGGGCCTGGGCGAATGAAGAATTCAAGGGCGACAAGGACAAGATCAAGGCCTATGTCGGCGAACTCTACAAGCGCGCTCCGGTTCTCGACACCGGCGCCCGTGGTTCCACGGTAACCTTCGCACAGCGCCAGATCGGCGACGTGCTGCTCGCCTGGGAAAACGAAGCCTATCTGGCCGGCCAGGAATTCGGCGCTGACGCTTTCGATATCGTCGTGCCGCCGATCTCGATCCTTGCCGAGCCGCCGGTCGCCGTGGTTGACGCCAATGTCGACGCCAAGGGCACCCGCAAGGCAGCCGAAGCCTATCTGCAATATCTCTATTCCGACGAGGGCCAGAATATTGCGGCCAAGCACTTCTACCGTCCGTCCAACCCGGCCGTTGTCTCCAAGGACCTGCTGAAGCAGCTGCCTGACATCAAGCTCGTCACCATTGACGACCCGATCTTCGGCGGTTGGGCAAAGGCGCAGCCGGAACATTTTGGTGACGGCGGCATCTTCGACCAGATTTACAAGCCCGCGAAGTAAGCGGATGATGGGGTGAAACGTAGTCACCCCGTCCCACGGGACAAGACAAATCATAACCTGATCGACCGGACGCCATGCCGGTCGATACTTTATAATAAGCGCCGGGGGAATACCGGCTCCCAGAGAGCGCCTCCAGGACGGGCAGACCTCGGTTGACTGTCTCGGAAATGTTCAAAAACTAAGATTATCCGGAGCCTTGATGAACAATAATATTTCCGGAAGCAGGTGGAAGTGGCGGCAGTCGAGCGTCATACCGGGCTTCGGCCTGACGTTTGGTTACACCGTCACCTATCTGTTTCTCATCATTCTTATTCCGCTTGGCGGCCTTATCTGGTCCACGGCGAAACTCGGTTTTGTAGATTTCATTGCGATTGCCACGGATAGCCGTACGCTGAATGCGTTGCGCGTCAGTTTTGGCACGGCGTTCCTCGCCGCATTGGTCAATGTGGTCTTTGGCGTCATCGTCGCCTGGGTCCTCACACGTTACCGCTTTCCCGGCCGCCGCTTCGTGGATGCCATCGTGGACCTTCCCTTTGCGCTTCCAACGGCGGTCGCGGGCATTGCGTTGACGGCGCTTTACGCCAATCGCGGCTGGGTCGGTTCGCTGTTTGAGCCCTATGGCATCAAGATTGCGTTCACGCCGACCGGCATCGTCATCGCGTTGATCTTTATCGGCCTGCCATTCGTGGTGCGCACCGTGCAGCCGGTGATGGAGGAGATCGACCGGCAGGTGGAGGAGGTGGCAGCAACGCTCGGTGCCAATCGTTTCCAGACCATAACCCGCATTCTGTTGCCGAGCCTCACACCCGCCATCCTAACGGGGTTTGCGCTCGCTTTTGCGCGTGGTGTCGGAGAATACGGTTCGGTCATTTTCATCGCCGGCAATATTCCCTACGTCTCGGAAATCGCGCCGCTCCTCATCGTCATCCGGCTGGAGGAGTTCAATTATGCGGCCGCCACCGGCATCGCCACCATCATGCTGATCATCTCCTTTGCCATGCTGTTCCTCATCAATCTCATTCAGGCCTGGAGCCGCAAGAGGTACGGTTATGTCTGAGACTGTTTCCCGCACCACGCCGCGTCCGTTCCGCGATCCCGCCAGCGAAAGCCTGCCAGCGCGGCTGGCACTGATCGCCATCGCCTTCGTCTTCCTCGCCGCATTTCTCGTCCTGCCCCTGGTTTCGGTCTTCTTCGAAGCCTTCCGCAAGGGTACGGAAAGCTTCTGGGAGGCGATTTTCGAGCCGGATGCGCTTTCCGCCATTCGCCTGACGCTGCTCGTCGCCGCTATTTCGGTGCCGCTCAACCTCATTTTTGGAGTAGCGGCCGCCTGGGCCATCGCGAAATTCGAGTTCAAGGGCAAGGCATTCCTGATCACGCTGATCGACCTGCCATTCTCGATCTCTCCGGTCATATCAGGTCTGGTCTATGTCATCCTGTTTTCCTCGCACAGCGTGCTCGGCCCATGGCTGAAGAGTTACGGCATCGAGATCCTCTTTGCGGTGCCGGGCATCGTGCTTGCCACCATCTTCGTCACCTTTCCCTTTGTCGCGCGCGAGTTGATCCCGCTGATGCAGGATCAGGGCAATGGTGACGAGGAGGCGGCGATTTCGCTTGGCGCATCCGGCTGGCAGACCTTCTGGTACGTCACGCTGCCGAACATCAAATGGGGCCTGCTTTATGGCGTGCTGCTCTGCAACGCCCGTGCCATGGGCGAGTTCGGCGCCGTCTCGGTGGTGTCAGGCCATATTCGCGGCGAGACCAACACCATGCCGCTGCATGTCGAGATACTCTATAATGAGTACAATATCGGCGCATCCTTCGCCGTTGCGACGCTGCTTGCCGGTCTGGCTCTGGTGACCCTCGTTCTCAAAACCATTCTCGAAATACGCTTTGGCGCGGGCAACGCAGCCGGCAAGCATTGAAAGGCATCTTCATGGAAGTGAAAGTTTCCGGCATCACCAAGCAGTTTGATCGCTTTCCGGCGCTGAACGACGTATCGCTCAACATTCGCTCGGGCGAGCTGATCGCGCTGCTTGGTCCTTCCGGTTCCGGCAAGACGACGCTGCTGCGTCTGATTGCCGGTCTTGAGCAGCCGACGACGGGCCAGATTTTCTTCGGCGACGAAGACGCCTCGCACCGCACCGTGCAGGAGCGCAATGTCGGTTTCGTTTTCCAGCATTACGCGCTGTTTCGCCACATGACGGTGGCAGACAACATTGCTTTCGGCTTGAAGGTGCGACCCTCCGCCAAGCGTCCGCCAAAAGCGGAAATCCGTAAGCGCGTGTCCGAGCTTCTCGACATGGTGCACCTTTCCGGGCTTGAAAAACGCTACCCCTCGCAGCTCTCGGGTGGTCAGCGCCAGCGGGTGGCGCTCGCCCGCGCCGTCGCCATCGAACCGAAGGTGCTGCTTCTCGATGAACCCTTCGGTGCGCTTGATGCCAAGGTGCGCAAGGAGTTGCGCCGCTGGCTGCGCGAATTCCACGACCGCACCGGCCACACCACCGTCTTCGTCACCCACGATCAGGAAGAGGCGCTGGAACTGGCGGACCGCGTCGTCGTCATGAGTCAGGGCAAGATCGAGCAGGTCGGCACCGCCGATGACGTCTACGACACGCCGAACTCGCCCTTCGTCTTCTCCTTCATCGGCGAATCCTCCAGCCTGCCGGTCACCATCCGTGATGGCCATGTGCTGTTCCAGGGCGAAAGCATCGGCGTAAACGAAAGCGGCGCAGGCGAGGGCGAATTGTTCTTCCGGCCGGAAGACGTGGTGCTGACGGACGAAAAGGACGCGCTTTACGGCAAGGTCACCACCTGTCGCCGCCTGGCCGGCACCCGCATCGCCGAAATCGACATCGCCAATAACGGCCATGACCCCTACCACCTCGAAATCGAAGTGCCGCTCAACGCTGCCGTGGCGGTGGGTGCCGAACTGCGGTTCCGCCCGACGCGGTGGAAGGTGTTCGGGAAGAAATAAGGAAGAGGTGACCGCCGTTTAGGGTCGATGATTTGTCGCTTTCTAACGCGCGCCACGTTTACTCCGATTCCACCTTACACCACGGTTGAAATCATCGACGGTTCTGGGTGTCGTTACCCCCCTCTGTCCTGCCGGACATCTCCCCCTCAAGGGGGGAGATCGGCAGGAGGCTTTCTTGCCACTTCATTTCCAACCGTCGAGATGCGCGGGATAGTCGAAGCAATAAGCAAAAACGGAAAAGGGCCGCCTGAGCGACCCTTCCATGAGTTTGGTCCTGTTTACAGACCCGGGACTGTTTCTCAACGTTCCGAAGGCAGAAGAGGTTTACAACGAGGGCTGCCCCGTCGAAAACACACCCTTTCCATTGCCTGCACCAGAGACCGAAATCTCACTAGACATTGGATCACCTCCTTCCGATACGTTGAACATAACTAGAAGGTAGTACGATTCGTGAGTAATGCAAGAGGGCTAACTGAGAACTTACTCTGCAGCACCTAGTCGACTCGCATCACGATCTTGCCGGTATGGCTGCTGCTTTCCATCAGCCGGTGCGCTTTCGCAACCTCATCCAGTGTGAAGACGCGGTTGATGACCGGTGCGACCTGGCCGCTTTCGATCAGCGGCCAGACCTGATCCACGAGATCGTCACGGATGGCGCGTTTCTCGTCCGCCGTGCGCGGGCGCATGGTGGAGCCGGTGACGGTCAGGCGCTTGACCATGATCGGCGTGAGGTTGACCTTGTCGGCCACGGCGCCCCCGAGAAAGGCGATGATGGACAGGCAGCCGTCCTTGGCCAGCGCCGCAAGGTTCTTTTCGAAATAGGCAGCACCGATCATGTCGAGAACGACATCGACGCCCTTTCCGCCGGTTTCGGATTTCACGACTTCGGCGAAATCCTCGTCGCGGTAATTGATCGCCCGTTTGGCGCCGAGCTTCACACAGGCCTCGCATTTTTCCGCAGAGCCCGCCGTGGCATAAACTTCCGCGCCGAATGCTTTGGCAAGCTGGATCGCCGTCGTGCCGATGCCGCTGGTGCCGCCGTGGATGAGCACGGTTTCACCTTCGGTCAGGCCCGCCATCTGGAAGAGATTGGCCCAGACGGTGAAGAAGGTTTCCGGCAAGGCTGCGGCTTTGACGGCGTCGTAGCCTTTGGGGAAGGGCAGGGCCTGCCCCGCGGGAACGGCGCAATATTGCGCATAACCGCCGCCATTGGCGAGCGCGCAGACCCTGTCGCCAAGATTGAATTCATCGACGCCTTCGCCAAGCGCAACAACCTCGCCGGCGATCTCAAGGCCGAGGATCGGACTTGCATCCTTCGGTGGCGGATAGGTTCCCTGGCGCTGCGCGACATCCGGCCGGTTGACGCCTGCTGCCTCGACCTTCACCAGAACCTCGCCTTTCGCGGGCTTCGGCAAAGGCGCTTGCGAAAGACGCATCACTTCCGGACCGCCATGCGAGGGAAGGTCGATGAAACGCATTTTTTCGGGCAGGGTCTTGGGGTCGGGCATGGTCAAGGGCAACTCCTCACTATCGGCGTCGCCTGAAGATGTAGGTCAGATGCGCCGCTTAGGGAAGAAGGCCGTTTGTCACTGGTGTCAATTTGTCTCGCCGAAGACCCGGATGACGAGGCCGCTGTCATTTTCCTTCGCAGCCGCCTTAACGCCCGCGATCTCGCTGCCGATGCGCTCGGGATTTGCGATGATCAATCCTTTGGGCAAGCTCAGAACGCCAATGGAACAGCGCAGAAGCGCGAAGTCCCGCTCATTGCCGTGCCGGTCCTGGCCCTTCATGCAGCCCGCCTCGCGATCCTCGGCCGAATACAGTTCCGCGACATCGTAGTGGAAATCGCTGAGCAGCCGCTCGAGTATTTCCGTCAGGTCTTCCACCGCCCAGTCGCGCACGCCGATGAAGAAGTCATCACCGCCAATATGTCCGAGGAAGCAGTCGCCGGCAAAAAAGTAACGGCGCATCAGTGCTGAAAACAGGGTGATGGCGTGGTCGCCTGCGTTGAAGCCGTATTTGTCGTTGAAGGGTTTGAAGTTGTCGAAGTCGCAATAGCAGAAGAAGCGGGTCTCGTCGCCATCGCTGCAGCGGTCGGCGATGAAGCCGCCAATCGCGCGGTTGCCCGGCAGTGCCGTCAGCGGGTTCTGGTCCTGCGCCATCTTGAGCTGCTTTTCGTTGATGACCTTGATCAGCGAAGCGGCCGAAACGATACCGGCATAACGCATGTTTTCGGTGAGGATAATGCAGGCGCTGCCGCCCATGCTGGCAAACATGTTCATCAACTGGTCGGCATCGGCATCGAGACCGACGATCGGCGCGGCGTCGACGAAATGGGAGATGGTGCGCTCATAGATCTTGTTCTTGAGCAGGTCACGGCCAAAGGGTCGGTAGATATATTCCTTGAGATGATATTCGTTGATGACGCCGCGCGGTTCGCCGTTGGCATTGAGAACCGGAAAAAACGCCTGCTGCGGGTTTCTCCGGAAGAGCTCGAAGACGCTGTCGACGCTGTCATGTTCGAAGACGGTCGGAAGTCGTTCGATTTCACGGCGGATCAGGATCTCATCCAGAGTCTGGCTGTTGCGCCGCGCCACGCCGATGCGGTTGATGTGGGGAAAGCTCTCCGGCAACTCGCTGGTGAAGACCGTTGGCCTGGCGATCAGCCAGCCCTGCACCAGGTCGACGCCGAATTCGCGACACGTCAGGAACTCCGCTTCCGTTTCAATGCCCTCGGCGATGACCCGCACCCCCAGAACATGGGCAATATTGACGATGCTGCGGACAAGATGCTGCTTGCGCGGCAGATGATCGACGCCGGTGATGAAGTGACGATCGATCTTCAGATAGTCCAGCGGAAAATCGCACAGAAGCTTCATCTCGCCGTGTCCCGCGCCAAAATCGTCGATCGCCAGCTTGAAGCCCTCTTTCCGCATGCGGGCAATCAGCGTCGTGAATTCGGGGACGCTTGTATTGTCGAAGCGTTCGGAAAGCTCGAAGCAGATGGAGGAGGGGGGAATACCCGCGCGCGCCAGATGGCCCACAAGCTTGTCGAGAATGGCGTCGCCCTGCGCGATCAGCCGCACATCGAGGTTGAGAAACAGGGTGGCGGAGGAGAAGTCAGGCAGGGTGGAGAATTTCGCCAGCGCGCGGCTCGCCAGCATCTGCTCGAAAGCCTTGAGTTCGCCGCCCTGCGCCGCCTGGTCGAGAAGCGCCAGCGGATCGGAAAAACCGAGCCGGTCGTGGCCGCGCATGAGTGATTCATAGCCGAAAATAGTGCCCGTCGTCGCCTCGACGATCGGCTGAAACGCGGTTTCCAGCACGAGCTTCGCCATGGGAAACATGTGCCCGGAGGCAAATCGCCTTACGGCATCGTTTTCCAGCGTAACGGCCTGCATTTCTGTTCTCCGCTATTACGGCTTTCCTTCCGTGGCTGAGGTAAGGAGAGCCTTTCTCTTTTGCGGCGAACAATCGCAGATTACAGGTCAACAAAAGCTTTCACCTCTGTGAAGCTTTGATGAACGTTTTGTTGCAACCCCCTTGATATGTGGGGTAGTAGCCGGGCCTCACGCCCGGCGGACATGTCCTGAGTGCGCGGCGTAGAGATCGGCCACGTTCACCCGCTCCCGGTCGGCTTCCACGGGTTCCCTGGACTTCGCGCCCATACCGTGTGCGCCAGACGCCGCCCATAATCGCAGCGCTTCCCTGACGACCTCGCTACCGGATGCATAAGCCCCGCAATTGACGGCTTCGCGCATTCTCGCTGCCTGTTCCGGGGAAATCGATACTGTCACCATTGGCATGATATCACTCCCTTCTTTAAACACTGCGAACGGTCATTCGATCTCCGGATGGGTATCGGCTGCCGTCGTGGTCTAGGGCGGGCGTTTTTATTGTCTTTCGTCTGGCGCCGCTTCCAGCGAAATTTGTATCAGCTGGGATATTAGCACGGAACGTGTTCCATTCCCAATTCGCAGTATATCACGGTTTAGTTTTTCCCCCGTGACCGCGCCGGGAGCATGAAGATGATCCTCACGCGCCGGCCATTGCCGACACCAGGGTCCGTCCGATGAGAAAGAATTGATTTACAGCAAAATAGCGACACGGAATGGCGCATTTTTTATTGATTGATCAGTCAATCAAGAATATTTTGCCGCCCTCAAGGAGATCGTCATGCCCAAGGTCGGAATGGAGCCTCTGCGCCGAAAAGCGCTCGTGGATGCGGCGCTGCGCACCATAGGCCACCATGGCTCGTTGAATGTGACAATGTCTGACATCGCCCGGGAAGCGGGGGTGTCGGCGGCGCTTGCGCATCATTATTTCGGCAGCAAGCAGCAGCTCCTGCTGGAGACCATTCGCAGCCTGCTGCGTGATCTGAGGCGTGATGCGGTGGCGGCGCTGAGCCGTGCTTCCGGCCCGCGCGAAAGGCTGAGCGCCATCGTCCATGTCTCCTTCCAGAGCGACCAGTTCACGCCGGAGACAGTGGCGGCATGGCTTGCCTTTTACGTTGAGGCGCAGCGCTCGGAAGAAACCCGCCGGCTGCTGGTGATTTATTCCCGCCGCCTGCGCTCCAACCTCATGGCAAGCCTCAACCGGCTCTGCCCGCCCGATGATGCCGCACGCATTGCAGAAGGGGCGGCGGCGCTGATCGACGGGCTTTATATCAGGCACAGCCTGCGTTCCGCCCCGCTCGGCCTCGCTTCTGCACCGGCGCTGGTCGAAGACTATTTCGACATGCAGCTCAGATCTTTTCCCGATGGACAGCGCGCCAAGCCGTCCATCCGCATTCTCTAGGAGATTTCGACATGACCATCGCCACGCCGCTCAGGGCGCAGCCGAAAGCCTCGCATTTCATCGACGGCGATTATGTCGAGGACAATGCCGGCACGCCGTTCGAGAGCATCTTCCCCGCAACCGGCGAGATCATCGCCCGGCTTCACGCCGCAACGCCGGCGATCGTCGAACGTGCCATCGCCTCGGCCAAGCGCGCCCAGAAGGAATGGGCGGCAATGAGCCCCATGGCGCGTGGTCGCATCCTCAAACGCGCCGCCGATATCATGCGCGAACGCAACGAGGCGCTTTCGACGCTTGAGACACTGGATACCGGCAAGCCCATTCAGGAAACCATCGTCGCGGACCCGACCTCAGGTGCGGATGCCTTCGAATTTTTCGGTGGCATCGCTCCTTCCGCATTGAATGGCGATTACATCCCGCTCGGCGGCGATTTCGCCTATACGAAACGTGTACCGCTCGGCGTCTGCGTCGGCATTGGCGCTTGGAACTATCCGCAGCAGATCGCCTGCTGGAAGGCAGCCCCCGCACTCGTCGCCGGCAATGCCATGGTCTTCAAGCCTTCGGAAAACACCCCGCTCGGCGCACTGAAGATTGCCGAAATCCTGATCGAGGCTGGTCTTCCCAAGGGCCTCTTTAACGTCATCCAGGGCGATCGCGACACCGGTCCGCTTCTGGTCAACCATCCCGATGTCGCCAAGGTTTCTCTCACCGGCTCTGTGCCGACCGGCCGCAAGGTGGCCGCTGCCGCCGCCGGGCATTTGAAGCATGTCACCATGGAACTCGGCGGCAAGTCGCCGCTGATCGTCTTCGACGACGCCGATATCGAAAGCGCCGTCGGCGGCGCAATGCTTGGCAATTTCTATTCCTCCGGTCAGGTCTGCTCCAACGGCACGCGCGTTTTCGTGCAGAAGAAGGCGAAGGCGCGCTTCCTCGACAACCTGAAAAGCCGCACGGAAGCGATGATCCTCGGCGATCCCCTCGATTACGCCACCCATCTCGGCCCGCTGGTCTCCAAGGCCCAGCAGGAGAAGGTTCTCGGTTATATCGAAAAGGGCAAGGCGGAAGGTGCGACGCTCATCACCGGCGGCGGCATCCCCAACAATGTCGCGGGTGAGGGCGCTTATGTGCAGCCCACCGTGTTCGCCGACGTGACCGACGATATGACCATCGCCCGCGAGGAAATCTTCGGGCCCGTCATGTGCGTGCTGGATTTCGAGGATGAAGACGAGGTTCTTGCCCGCGCCAACGCCACCGAATTCGGGCTGGCCGGCGGCGTCTTCACCGCCGATCTCGCCCGCGCCCACCGCGTGGTGGATCAGCTGGAGGCGGGCACGTTGTGGATCAATACGTACAATCTCTGCCCGGTGGAAATCCCCTTCGGCGGCTCCAAGCAATCCGGCTTCGGCCGCGAGAATTCGGCGTCGGCGCTGGAGCATTATAGCGAGTTGAAGACGGTTTATGTGTGCACGGGGAAGGTGGAAGCGCCTTATTGAGGTTCAGTGGGTGGGTTCACCCCCCTCTGTCCTGCCGGACATCTCCCCCTCAAGGGGGGAGATCGGCAAGCGGCGCTACCACCGCTCCATTCGCAAACGTTGAGATGGGCTGAACCCAACCACGAGTCGATCTCCCCCCTTGAGGGGGAGATGCCCGGCAGGGCAGAGGGGGGTAAGCCCCACCCCAATACATTCATCGGAACCGAAGCCCCAAGTGGAGCAATCAATGCAAGCAGATTACGTCATCGTCGGCTCCGGCTCCGCAGGGTCCGCCATCGCCTACCGCCTGTCGGAAGATGGTCGCTATTCCGTCATCGTCATTGAGGCCGGCGGTTCCGATTTCGGCCCGTTCATCCAGATGCCTGCCGCATTGGCCTGGCCGATGAGCATGAAGCGCTACAATTGGGGTTACCTGTCCGAGCCAGAACCGAACCTCAATAATCGCCGCATCACCGCCCCGCGTGGCAAGGTCATCGGCGGCTCCTCCTCCATTAACGGCCTCGTTTACGTGCGCGGCCATGCCGAGGATTTCAATCGCTGGGAAGAGCTCGGCGCGCAGGGCTGGGCCTATGCGGATGTGCTGCCTTATTTCAAGCGCATGGAACACAGCCACGGCGGCGAGGAAGGCTGGCGTGGCACGGATGGGCCGCTGCATGTACAGCGCGGGCCGGTCAATAACCCCCTGTTTCACGCCTTCATTCAGGCCGGCGCCCAAGCGGGGTTTGAACTGACGGATGACTATAACGGCTCCAAACAGGAAGGTTTCGGCCTGATGGAGCAGACCATTCACAATGGCCGTCGCTGGTCCGCCGCCAATGCCTATCTCAAACCGGCGCTGAAGCGAGGCAATGTCACGCTGGTCAACGGTTTCGCCCGCAAGGTGGTCATCGAGAACGGCCGCGCCGTGGGCGTCGAAATCGAGCGCAGGGGTGTGGAGGAAACCATCAAGGCCGGTCGCGAGGTCATCGTTTCGGCCTCCTCCTTCAATTCGCCGAAGCTGCTGATGCTCTCGGGCATCGGCCCCGCCGCCCATCTGAAAGACATGGGCATCGAGGTGAAGGCGGATCGCCCCGGCGTCGGCGCCAATCTCCAGGACCATATGGAGTTTTATTTCCAGCAGGTCTCCACCAAGCCGGTCTCGCTTTATTCGTGGCTTCCGTGGTTCTGGCAGGGTGTGGCCGGTGCGCAATGGCTGCTGTCGAAAGGCGGCCTCGGTGCTTCCAACCAGTTCGAGGCCTGCGCCTTCCTGCGCTCCGCCCCCGGGCTCAAGCAACCTGACATCCAGTATCATTTCTTGCCCGTCGCCATCTCCTATGACGGCAAGGCGGCGGCGAAAAGCCATGGTTTTCAGGCGCATGTCGGCTACAACCTGTCGAAATCGCGCGGCAACGTCACCTTGCGCTCCGCGGATCCCTCAGATGAGCCGGTCATTCGTTTCAACTATATGAGCCACCCCGAGGATTGGGAGAAATTCCGCCACTGCGTGCGCCTCACGCGCGAAATTTTTGGCCAGAAAGCATTCGACGAATTCCGTGGCCCGGAAATCCAGCCCGGTGAAAATATCGAGACCGATGAGCAGATCGATGCCTTCCTGCGCGAGCATCTGGAAAGCGCTTACCATCCCTGCGGCACCTGCCGCATGGGCGACAGAAACGACCCGATGGCGGTTGTCGATCCCGAATGCCGCGTGATCGGTGTCGAGGGCCTGCGCGTTGCAGACAGCTCGATCTTCCCGCACGTGACCTATGGCAACCTCAACGGCCCCTCCATCATGACGGGCGAAAAGGCGGCGGACCACATTCTCGGCAAAACCCCGCTGCCGCGCTCTAATCAGGAGCCGTGGGTAAACCCGCGAGCGGCAGTCAGCGACCGGTGAGGGTCAATGATAATCATCCTCGCGCTGGTGGCGAACGGCGGCAATGGTTACTGTTTCCGGGCCGTCGATGCGGAACAGCACGATATAGCCGGATGACCCGAACGGCACGAGGAGTTCACGTATCAGCCCATTTTCAGAAGACGCCTTACGGCAACTGAAGGGAAAATCGCTGAGAATGTCTAATCCTGCTCTTATGGCGTGAATGGCCTTCTCGGCCACATTGATGTCGTATGCGATCAGAAAATCATAGATGCGATCGAAATCCGCCAGTGCTTCTTCGGTATAACGAAGCTGATATGTCATTTCCGTTTAGCGGCTTTTGCAGCATCGAGTTTTCTTTGCATCATCGAAAGAACATCGTCGGTGCTATAATAGACGCCAGTGCGCTCCGCTTCCTCAAGCGACGCCAGCCCGCGCGCGATGAACTCCGCCTGCGATTTGCGGATTTGCACCTGCCTGCGGACCGAATCCTCGACAAATGACGACAGCGTCTCGCCGTCCTTCAGAACGCTTTCTGCCGCCTCGCGGAAATCCGCGGTCACACGCAGCGAAGGCAAAGTTGCGGTTTTCATCTTGTCTCTCCATGCGTTGCATCTGCGATGCAGATGATGTCGCGACGCTCGGTAAAAGTCAAATCCAAAACTTGCAAAGCTCGGTCGGCAGGCAGATAAAAGGTCTTTCCGCCTGCCTCTGCCGAAATCACTGATCTGGATCCCCATGCCCGTCGATTATAAGAAGCTGAAAATGCTCCGCCGTTCCCGTGTTGTCTGGGGTTCATGGCGGATTTGGAAGCCAAGGGCGGTTTTCTGGATTGGTGCGATTGCCGTCGGCCTTATCAGCGTCGGTTTCGCTTGGGCAGCGGATCGCGCTCAGCACCTCTTCTTCGCGGCCACGTCCTCAGGCGAATGGGCGTTTCTGCTGCCGCTCATCATCACGCCGCTCGGCTTTACGCTCTGCGCCTGGCTCGCGATCACGGTTTTCCCCAATGCTGGCGGTAGCGGCATTCCGCAGGCCATCGCCGCCCGGCACCTGCGGGATGATGCGGATCGTTCGCGGCTTCTGTCGCTGAAGCTTGCTTTTGGCAAGGTGGTGCTCACCGTCGCCGGTCTGCTCTCCGGCGCGTCGATTGGCCGTGAGGGGCCGACGGTTCAGGTGGGGGCCTCGATCATGCTGCAGGCCGCTCGCTGGGGCGGCATGGCGCAGGCCAAGGGTCTCATCCTAGCCGGTTCGGCCGCGGGCATTGCGGCGGCCTTCAACACGCCGCTCGCAGGCATTGTCTTTGCCATCGAGGAGATGAGTAAGACTTATGAATCCCGCGCCAACGGCCTTGTGCTGACGGCCGTCATCCTGTCGGGCCTTGCATCGCTGGCTCTGGTCGGCAGCTATACCTATTTCGGCACCAGCTCGGTCATGGCGAAAACGACAATGGACTGGCTGCTCGTGCTTGTCTGCGGTGTCGGCGGTGGTGCATTTGGCGCTCTTTTCAGCGCTGGTGCGTTGCGCCTCTCTGCACGTATCCGCCGTTTCGCCCAGACCATGCCCCTGAAGCGAATGCTGGCGGTTGCCGCCGCCTGCGGCCTTGCTTCCGCCATCCTCGGCATCGCAACAGGCGGCGCGACATTCGGAACCGGTTACGAGCAGGCCCGTGCGGCGATAGAGGGGCAAGCCGCACCGTCGTTCTTCTTCATCGAAAAACTGGCGGCGACTTTCCTTGCCATGATGTCGGGCATCCCCGGCGGCATTTTCGCGCCGTCTCTGTCGGTCGGTGCGGGTTTCGGCAGCACCATGGCGAGCTTGCTCGGCACCAGCATCGGCCTTGGCGCCATCGTCGGCATGGCGGGTTATTTTGCCGGCGTTGTGCAGGCGCCGATGACAGCCTTCGTCATCATCCTCGAAATGACCGGTAATCATGAAGGCGTCATACCCATCATGACCGCATCGATGCTCGGATATCTCACGTCTCGGCTTTTCTCTCGCGAACCGCTTTATCACGGCCTGTCACGGGTCTTCATCGCCCAGAGCATCCGCGCCAGACGCGCCGCTCAGGCCACTGAAACGTGATGGCTCAAGCCCTGACGCCCGCCACGCCGAAATAACCGAGCCCGGGTATCTTCACGCCCGGCCGGGCGAAATCGATGCCGGCCACGAGACCGAGGAAGTTGATCTCGAAGCCGCTGCGCGCACCCGCCGAAATGCCGAACAATCCACCGAGCGAAACGCTTGCATCCTTCCAGTCGTCGGCGATGTGGTAAAATGCACCGTCCGGCAGATAGTCGCGGCCGACCGCGTCCGGCGGCAGCACGACGCCGAGTTCGGGCACGCTGCGCAGCACATGGGCAACAAAGGTGTTGGAGTTGGGGCCGGGATAGATGCGATAGCCGCCCGGCTTGCCATAGGGATAATCGGCAATCGCCTTTTCGATCTTGGGGATCAGCTTTTCCGCCTCTACGCCGTGAATGGCCACCACCTGGCGCGGCATGTTGGAATACCAATAGGCGTCCGCCGCATATCCATTATGGCGGATCGGCGTGCCCCAGCCCACCTTGTCGTAGCGGTCATAGCTCGTAGCGCCCGGCTTTTTCAGCACGACCCAGGCGTGGCTGGCGACCGAGCCCTTGAAGCCGCCGGTCATGGCGGAAAAGACGTAGACGGCGGCTTGCCCGTCGCTCGAAGCCGCCGGCAGCATGCCTGACGATGACCATCTGGCGGCATTCCAGCCGCGCGGATGGTCCTTCATGGCCCACAGTCCGGCCGACGCCAAAGCCGGCAGCAGATAGATAATGGCAATCGCCAGCAGCAGACGTTTTGCAAATTTCACTGATGGCCCCGTGCATCGAAAAATCAATTGCGGTATCAACAACATAAAATCAGAATTTTTTGAGGCTGAGAGAATGAACAATTCCGTTACCGTCGAAGTCGTCAGGGGCAACCTCGTGGAAAGCCGCCATCAGGGCCTTGCCGTGGTGGTGGATGGCGATGGCGGCGTGCTGTTTTCGGCTGGCGATATCGAGCGCGGCATTTTCCCGCGTTCCGCCTGCAAGGCCATGCAGGCGCTGCCGCTGGTGGAAAGCGGTGCTGCGGATGCCTATCAGTTCGGCAACCGCGAACTGGCGCTTGCCTGCTCCTCCCATTCCGGCGAGGACGCGCATGTGGAGCTCGCCGCTTCGATGCTGGCGAAGGCGGGCAGGGATGTGGATACGCTGGAATGCGGCGCGCACTGGTCTTCCGACCAGAAAACCATCATCCATCAGGCCCGCACGCTGGAAAAGCCGACGGCGCTTCACAATAATTGCTCCGGTAAACATTCAGGCTTCATCTGCGCCTGCTGCCATACCGGCACCGACCCCAAGGGCTATGTCGGTTATGACCACCCGCTGCAGCAGGAAATCCGCGCGGCGATGGAGAGCCTGACGGGTGCTGCGCTGGGTCACGACAATTGCGGCGTGGACGGCTGCTCCATCCCGACCTATGCGGTGCCGCTCAAAGGGCTGGCACATGGTTTCGCAAAGATGGCGACGGGCAGGGGGCTGGAAGCCGGCCGAGCGAGTGCCTCGCGCCGGCTCGTGGAGGCCTGCATGGCAGAACCCTTCTATGTGGCAGGCACCGGCCGCGCCTGCACGAAGCTGATGCAGATCGCGCCGGGCAAGATTTTCGCCAAGACCGGCGCGGAGGGCGTCTTCGTCGCCGCCATGCCGGAAAAGGGCATCGCCATGGCGGTGAAATGCGAAGACGGCACGACGCGTGCGGCGGAAGCCATGGTTTCGGCATTGCTCGCCCGCTATTTCGATGAAGGCAGCGCCGAACAACAGGCGCTGAGCGGCATGGCGAACCGGCAGATGCGGAACTGGAACGGCATCCATGTCGGCGATATCAGGGTCGTCGGTCTCTAAATAACCTTTGACGCGGCCGTTTGCCGGCACGATGATGACGCGCCCCGCACGTGACGGCCACCCCATGGCCCTCGCGGGGCGGTGTCCGCATGAGGAAGAAGCGGGCGCTTCATTGCTCTGGAGGTCGCATATCCATGTTCACATTGTTTTTCTCCCCCGGTTCCTGCTCCCGCGCCAGCCATATTGTGCTGGAGGAATCGGGCCTGCCTTACAAGGCCCACCGCGTCAATTTCGCGGAAGGCGAGCAACGCTCCGAGGCATTTTTAAAGATCAATCCCAAGGGCCGCGTGCCGGCACTGGCGACGGAAAGCGGCGTGCTGACTGAGACGCCGGCCATCCTCGCCTTTATCGCCCAGATGGCGCCTGAGAAGAAACTCGCGCCGTTGGACGATCCCTTCGAATTCGCGTTGATGCAGTCCTTCAACGCCTTCATTTCTTCGACGGTGCATGTCGCCCATGCCCACGGCCGGCGCGGCAGTCGCTGGGCGAGCAAGGAGAGCTCGCTTGAGGATATGAAGGCCAAGGTGCCGCAGACCATGGGCGAGTGCTTCGAACTGATCGAGCATGGCATGCTGCATGGCCCATGGGTTCTCGGCACTGCCTATTCCGTGGCCGATCCCTATCTTTTCGTCATGTCCGGATGGCTGGAAAGCGACGGCGTGGATATTGCCCGTTTCCCCAAGGTGCACGACCACTTCCGCCGCATGAACGACCGGCCGGCGGTCCAGCGCGCGCTCGCGGGGGAAAGGGGCTGAAAGGCTCAGTATTTCCGTCATTCCGGCCCTGAGCCGGAATCCAGCCAACACGCATCTGCGCGGCGAGAAGGGTCCTTTAAGCCCAAGGACTTGGGCTGGCTGGATGCCGGATCAGGTCTGGCATGACGGAGGGGTAAGGGGCTTAAACCGCTCAGGCCGCCTCGGCCGCGCGCGTATCCCACATCGTCTTGAACGCCGTGCGGGCCTGGCAACGATCCAGCCAGGCCTTCAGAGCCGGATGGGCGTCGAACAGCGGCTTGTGGCCCTGTGCGTAACGAACGATTTCCGCCGCGTTGAGATCGGCGACGGTAAAGCGATCGCCCACCAGATAATCATGACTGGACAGATGCTGCTCCAGCACCCGGAAGGGGCGCTTCAGCAGGCGGCTGGCAACATCGATCACGGCCTTGCCGCTATCACTTTCCGACAGGCCTTCGGCGATGGCGGAGGAAATCTTCAGCGAATTCGTCTCCACTTCGGTCGCGGCAAAGAAGGACCATTGCAGCATCGCCGCATCTTCCTTCAGATCGATCGGCGCAAGCGGTCCGCCATATTTGCGGGCGAGGTAGAGATTGATGGCCATGGATTCGTAAAGCACCATGCCGTCATCCTCGATGCAGGGAATGGTGCCCATCGGGTTGACGGCCAGGAAGTCCGGAGAAAGCGTGTTGAGCGGCGCATCCGCAGCCAGCGGATCGGCAAGACGGCGGGCCTGTATCACAGGCACATGCTTGAATTCTATGCCGAGTTCGCCCGCCAGCCATAATGTGCGTGTGGCGCGGGAACGGTAGACACCGTAAATCGTCAACATCGAAATTACCCCTTCAACCTGTCAGATGGCGGCAAGTTACGGTCAAGCCCTCCTAAAGTGAAGCTGTGGATCGCAGCGCCAACTATGATTTTTTCTGATCCGGCAGGAGGTCTGTATCGGGCGAGAGCCGGCATTCGAAACGGTCGATGAACCGCTCGAACAGCCGGGCGAATGTCTCCACATCCTCCGCCGGCCAGCCATCCATCACGTCCTCGATGACGCTCATCTTCGTCCGACGCATTTCCTGCAAGAGACTGGTGCCGAGCGGGGTGATCTCTACGATGCTGCGGCGGGCGTCTTGCTGGGAAACGCCGCGTTTCAGCAGCCCTCTCCCGACCATGTCGGCCACAACCCGGCTGCCGCGTGAGGGATCGATACGCATGCCCTCGGCAATCGCGCCCACGGTCACATCGCCCTCCGCCCGGCGTAGAATGTCGAGCACGTCGATATGGGAAAGTTCGAGACCTGGAGCGAGCCTGGCAAGCGCCATGCGGCCGATGATGCGGCGGCCGATCATGATGCGCATGCGCGTCATCGTATTGCCGATCCGCTTGATGTCCTCGGGCAGATCCTCGTTCCAGTTTTCCTCAGTCGCCACGCTTCATCGTCCCTTTCGATGCTGTTTTCCGATCACGTTTAGCGGCAATAGCACAGATGTCAAAAACTTGCCATTGACATATATATGCTGATAGCACACAAATTGTCACAGCAAATCTGCCTGAAGCCAACGAGATTTTTCATGGATATGTCCACCGCCCCCGTGGCGCCGCTTGTGTCGGATCATCGCCGCAGGCTCATCGTCTTTCTGTTTCTGATGCTGGCCATGTTCATGGCGACCCTCGATAACCAGATCGTATCGACAGCACTGCCCACCATCGTCGGTGAGTTCGGCGCGCTGGAGCGTTTCGGCTGGATCGGCTCTGCCTATCTGCTGGCGACCAGCGCGGTCATGCCTGTCTATGGCAAGCTCGGCGATCTGTTCGGCCGGAAATATGTGATGATCGCGGCGGTCGTCATCTTCACGCTTGGTTCGCTGGCCTGCGGTCTGGCATGGTCGATGGATAGTCTGATTGCTGCCCGCGTGTTGCAGGGCCTTGGTGGCGGCGGCATCATGGTATCGATCTTTTCCGTCAATGCGGATCTGTTCGAACCGCGTGAACGCGCCCGTTACCAGAGCTATTCCAGCCTCACCATCATGGCGTCGGGCAGTGTCGGCCCAATCCTCGGCGGCACGATGAGTGATCTCTTCGGCTGGCGGTCGATCTTCCTGATCAATCTGCCGCTCGGCATCATCGTTATTGCCGGTTTGGCGCTGATGCTGCCTTACCGCCGCCCGGCGCGCCAGCCGAAGATCGATTATCTCGGTGCGGTCCTCTTGGCGGCCACCATCGCCAGCGTGGTCTTCTGGGCGGACAGCAGCGAATTGTTCGGCTCGCTCATCGCGGCCCCCAGCCTCGGCATCATCGCCTTCGCCGTCATCGCCGCGTTCCTCTGGGTGCAGGTGGAGCGCCGCGCGCCGGAACCGGTCGTGCCGCTGCGTCTCTTCAAGGACAGCACCTTTCCGCTGTTGATGATCGTTTCGCTGACCAGCGGCGGCATCGGCATCGGCATGGTCAATTATTATGCCCTGTTCCTGCAGACGACCACCGGCCTTTCCCCCTCCCATGCCGGCCTGTTCTTCATCGCGGTCACCGGCGGCATCGTCATGGGTTCGCTTTCGGCCGGACGGCTGATTTCGATTACCGGCGTCTACAAGCCCTTCTCGGTTGCGGGCCTGACAATCAACGTCATCGCCATGCTGCTCTTCACGCAGATGCATGCGGGAACGCCGCTTTGGCTGATCGCGGTGCTGATGCTGGCGCAGGGTTTCGCAGTCGGCCTCGGCCAACAGGCTCCGATCATCGGCGTGCAGAACTCGGCCCCCAAGGCTGACATCGGTGCGGCGAGCGGCGCGGTAACGCTGACCCGCATGGGTGGTGCTGCCATCGCCATCTCGGTCTATGGCGCCATCGTATCCACAAGCCTCAAAGGTGTGGCGGTGGATATTCCCGGTGTCGGCAAAATCGAGGAATTGACGCCAAAAATCCTCTCGGAACTGCCCGCAGCCTCCCAGGCCGCCGTCGCCTCGCTCTATTCGGATGCGTTTACGCCGCTGTTCTTCGCGGCCGCCGCAACCGCTGCCATCGGCCTTGCGGCGGCGCTGATGCTGAAACCGGTGCGGCTACCGGCGGCGGTTGAGGCGAAGCCCGCGGAAGTGGCGGGGGAGTAGGGGCGGCCGACAGTTGTCACCTTTGGTTCTCGCTGAAACCTCTCATCCGTCATACCGGCCTTGAGCCGGTATCCAGCCAGCCCAAGTCCTTGGGCTGAAATAACTCTTTCGCCGCGCGGACGCGCGGCTCCTGGATTCCGGCTCAAGGCCGGAATGACGGGATGTCTCCGCAAAACAAAAACGCCCCCATTGGAAATTTAACGCGCGTTCCGCGTTATGCTCGCAGCACTTTAGATTCGCGCGGGCGGCCCTATCTCAATGAACATGAAGCCGGAACAGCTTTTGAATTCCACGCCCAAGGGCCTTTATTGCCCGGTGGGTGATTTTTATATCGATCCCGTGCGGCCCGTGGCGCGGGCGCTCATCACCCATGGTCATTCCGATCACGCCCGCGCTGGCCATGGCGCGGTGCTGGCCACGCGCCAGACGCTGGATATCATGCGCATCCGTTATGGTGAGGATTTCTGCGGCAGCGAGCAGGCGGTCGCATTCGGCGAGAGGGTGGAGGTAAACGGCGTCACCGTCGGTTTCCATCCGGCGGGCCATGTCCTGGGTTCGGCGCAGATTTCCGTGGAAATGAACGGTCTGCGCATCGTGGCGTCCGGCGATTACAAGCGCGGCATCGACCCCACCTGCGCCCCCTTCGAGGCGGTGCCCTGCGATGTCTTCATCACCGAAGCCACCTTCGGCCTGCCAGTATTTCACCATCCGCTGCCGCGTGTGGAAACGGCCAAACTGCTCACCTCCATCAAACAGTTTCCCGAACGTACCCATCTCGTCGGGGCCTATTCTTTGGGCAAGGCGCAGCGAGTCATCCGTCTGCTCCGCGACAACGGCTATTCCGATCCCATCTATATTCACGGCGCGCTGGCACGGCTCTGCGACTATTACGTTTCGCAGGGCATCGATCTCGGGGATCTCAGGCCCGCGACCCTGGAAAAAAGTAACCCCGCTGCCTTCAAGGGCGCGATCGTCGTCGGACCGCCCTCGGCGTTTCAGGAGCGCTGGGCGCGCCGCTTCAACGAACCACTGATTGCCTTCGCGTCCGGCTGGATGATGGTGCGGCAGAGGGCAAAGCAGGGCGGTGTGGAATTGCCGCTGGTGATCTCGGACCATTGCGACTGGCCGGAACTGCTGGAGACGATCAAGGAAATTTCCCCGCAGGCCGTCTGGGTCACGCATGGCCGGGAGGAGGCGCTGGTGCGCTGGTGCGAATTGCAGGGCATCGCCGCCAAGCCACTGCATCTCGTTGGTTACGAGGACGAGGGGGATTGAGATGAAAGCCTTCGCCACCCTTCTTGACCGCCTGGTTCTCACCCCGTCGCGCAATGGCAAGCTGAAGCTGCTGACCGATTATTTCCGCGATACGCCTGATCCTGACCGGGGTTACGGTCTCGCAGCCATTGCCGGGACGTTGGACCTTAAAAGTGTCAAACCGGCCCTGCTGCGCGAGCTGGTGCTGGAACGCATGGACGAGGTGTTGTTCCGCTATTCCTATGATTATGTGGGCGATCTCGCCGAAACCATTTCGCTGGTCTGGGGCAATATCGGCGGTGCTGACGATTCAGAGGCACAGGATCCGCGTCTTGGTGAAGTGGTGACACTGATGAATTCGCTTGGCCGTACGGAGGTGCGCGGTGCGGTGCGTGATCTCCTGGATCGGCTCGATACGTCCTCTCGTTTCGCTTTCCTCAAACTTGCCACCGGCAGCCTGCGCATCGGTGTTTCGGCTCGGCTGGCGCGTCAGGCGCTGGCGGATTTTGCGGGGAAAGACATCATCGAGATCGAAACCCTTTGGCACGGGCTGGCGCCGCCCTATACGCCGCTTTTCGCATGGCTCGAGGGCAAGGCGGACCGCCCGGTGCTGGCAACGCCCGCCATCTTCCATTCGGTGATGCTGGCGACGCCGGTGGCGGATGGCGACCTCGATGGGCTGGACCCCGCCGACTACGCCGCCGAATGGAAATGGGACGGTATTCGTGTGCAATTGTCCCGCGCCGGTGGGACACGGAAACTCTATTCCCGTTCAGGCGACGATATTTCAGGCGCCTTCCCTGACGTTCTTGACGCGATCGATTTCGAAGGTGTGATGGATGGTGAGCTGCTGATTGGCGGCACAGCACGGTCCAACAATCTCACCCGAACCTTTTCTGACCTGCAGCAGCGACTGAACCGCAAGACGGTGACGGCGAAGATGCTGGACGACTATCCCGCCTTTATCCGCGCCTATGACCTGCTGTTCGACGGCGAGAGCGATATCCGCGCGCAGACCTATCTGCAGCGTCGCGGCCGGCTGTCTGACATTATCGAACATGCACCGCATGACCGCTTCGACCTATCGCCACTGATCGGCTTTTCCAGCTGGCAGGAGCTCGATACGCTACGCGCCGCACCGCCCGATCCGGTCATCGAGGGCGTCATGATCAAGCGCCGCGACAGCACCTATCAGGCCGGGCGCGCTAAAGGCCCCTGGTTCAAGTGGAAACGCGATCCTTACAATATCGACGCCGTCATGATGTATGCCCAGCGTGGCCACGGCAAAAGATCGAGCTATTACTCCGATTTCACCTTCGGTGTCTGGGCGGAGGGGGAGGACGGCGAACAGCTCGTGCCTGTCGGAAAGGCTTATTTCGGTTTCACCGATGCGGAGCTTGAGGTGCTGGACAAGTTCGTGCGCGACAATACCGTCGAGCGTTTCGGCCCGGTGCGGGCGGTGCGGGCCACGCCGGATTTCGGTTTCGTGCTTGAAGTTGCCTTCGAAGGCATCAACCGCTCTACCCGCCACAAATCCGGCGTCGCCATGCGGTTCCCCCGCATTGCCCGGCTGCGCGCCGACAAGTTGCCGGCCGAAGCCGACAGGCTTTCAACACTGGTGGCGATGATCGACGGTGTGGAAGGCTAGGGTGGCACGATCGCCTGTTTATTTCCATGGGCGTCACAGCCGGGGCGAGGCGACGTCCAGAAATTGCCATGATGGCTGCGAATACATTGTTGTCATTCGCGAATCCGTGATTGGACAGCCTCCCGCCGCAGTGCTGAACTGCTAATGCAACCATCCTCGTCAGGTGACCATATGGCAGACAAACGCTTTCTTTCCTCACCCTTCGGACGGGAAGAGAGCGGCACGATCTCGCCGGGCATGACGCGGCGTGGATTGCTCGCTGGCGCAATGGGGCTGTCAGCAGCGCTTGTCCTGCCGCCCGCCGTGAAAGCGGGCATTCCGACACCTGAAGTCTTGCCGCTGGAACGGCAGGATTATGCGGAGGCTCGCCGACGTTTCCACACCCACCTGCTGCGCAAGATGTCGGCGCCGGAGAAGTCCTCGGCGCTTGGCACACCGCCCGGGGCGGAGCGTGTCACCTATCGTGGCGGGCCGGATGGCTCGATCGAACTTGTCGCCTGGCTCTCCCACTACCAGCCGTCAAAAACACTGAAACCGGCCGTCCTCTTCCTGCATGGCGGCAACGCCACCGGGGATGGCCATTGGGCGCTGATGAAGCCATATTGGGAAGCGGGCTTCGTTGTGCTGCTACCGTCCTTTCGTGGCGAAAACGGCCAGAACGGCAATTATTCAGGCTTCTACGACGAAACCTCGGATGCGCTGGCGGCGGCCACCTATCTTGAAAATCTTCCCGGCATTGACAGAGCTCGCTTCTTCATCGCCGGCCATTCCAACGGCGGCACGCTCACGCTTCTGGCAGCCATGAGCCGTAAATTCCGTGCTGCGGCCCCCATATCCGCTGGCGTCAATTCATGGCGCTATTTCAACCGCTATAGCGAGGAGATCTGTTTCGACGAAACCGACGAACGCGAATTCATCATGCGCTCCTCCGTCTGTTTCGGCCCCAGCCTCAAATGTCCGGCACTGCTGTTGCGCGGCACGGAGGAACGACCTTTCGACGCCGATCACCAGCTTTTTGTGGACCGCGCCCTGACCTCGGGTTTCAGGGTCGACAAGAAGCTGCTGGCGGGAACTCATAATGGTGTCGTCCCCGGTGCAGTGGCGGAAAGCATCCGTTTTTTCAACGGCTTCGCGTAAACGCGATGTTGCACCGTCCGTAGGCGTGTGGTGTCCTACGTCTTGACGATGGACGTCTTGGCCTGCTCTGCCCACCATGCGCCGTCTTTTTTGTCGGCATATTGGGCGCGCTTGTTGGTGAATTGGCCCTGGGTGCAAATTTCCCGGTAGTTGCGGACCGGCAGCCCCAGTTCCTTGACGACGGCATGCACCACGGTTGGGCCCGTCATGTCATAGACGCTGACGAGCGTCCCTTCTTCGATATTACGGGCAATACGATCGGCTATCAGCCTGAGCGCCGGGTGGCCGGGTTTCGACGCCATGAAATAGTTGGTGATTTCGCCGTTCTTCATGGCAATGAAAACGGCTTCTTCATCCGTATCGATCACATCTTCGGGCCGGGCCGCAAAATTGGAATCAATATCCAGATAGATGCCGCCTTCCTGCAGAAGAACGAGAATGCGCCAGAAATCCGCTTTGGCGGCGCCCACCTGCAGTCGACGGAAGGCGTCCGCATAACGTCCGGGAAAATGGCGGTCGATATAGGCCTGACACGCCTCGTCATCATGGTAACGATATTCGAATTCCGGCGTCAGCCAGCGGTTGAACAGGAAATTCGCATAGATCGGCGTCGTGACCCGATTGGAGTAATTCGTCTGCCAGATAATGCGAGGGATGGCTTTTTCCGTTTTTGGGCTGCGTCTGGCAGGCTGATGCTGCGGGAGCGTTTTTCTCCTGCCGGGCCGGATGAACAAATCGATGGAAAAAATGACCTTGGCGATGTTTCCACCGATCTTGATCGCGCGGTACGCGATGCGGTTATAGCCATGCTTTGCCAAGTTCAGCGCTCCTGCGCGTGGAATCGATTGTCACGCACGTGGAAACGGCGGTACGCGGTATTTATTGGACGCAATTAGTTTGTCAATATGCCGTAAATGAGACGGTCGGGCCTCGATGGACGAGACCCGGCCGTCTTGCACGCAAATGGAATGTCAGCCCCTGTTGCGGTTGAAATATCCAAGCAGCCGCATTGCATTGGCGGTCACCAGAACCGTGGCGCCCGTATCGGCGAAGACGGCAAGCCACAGGCCGGAAAGGCCGGTAACTGTTGTGACCAGGAACACCGCCTTCAGGCCGAGCGCAATCGTCACGTTCTGTCGGATATTGTTCATGGTGGCGCGCGAAAGGCCGATGAGGCGGGCGGCGTCGCCGACATTGTTGCGCATCAGCGCCGCATCCGCCGCTTCCATCGCCACGTCCGTGCCCGAGCCGATGGCAACACCGACGCTGGCCGCCGCAAGGGCCGGCGCATCGTTGATGCCGTCACCCACCATGACCACGGTCTTCTTTTCGGCAAGCTTGCGGATTTCCTCGACCTTGTTCTGCGGCAGGAGTTCACCGCGCGCTTCTAGGCCCAGCTTGTTGCCGATGGCACGCGCCGTGCGGGCATTGTCACCCGACAGCATCAGCGAGGAAATGCCCATTTCCTTCAGCGCCTTGACGCCTTCGGCGGCATCCTTGCGCGGCTCGTCGCGCATGGCGAAGAGGCCGCTTGCCGCACCGCCGGCCATGACGACAGCCACCGTCTTGCCTTCGCTTTCCAGCGCAGAGATGCGATCGGAGAGGTCCTTTGAAAGCGTACCGACCTCAGTCGCAAAGCGCGGTGCGCCTATAAACAGGTCCTTGCCGCCGACATTGCCCTGCATGCCGCGACCGGAAATCGCCTTGATGTTGGAACCGGGCAGCGGCTTGACGCCGGCCTTTTCGGCATGATTGACGATCGCGCGGGCGAGCGGATGGCTCGACTCGTTCTCGATGGTCGCGGCCTGCGCAATCAGCTCGGCCTCGTTGCCATCAACAGTGATCACATCCGTCACGACAGGCTCACCAAGCGTCAGCGTGCCGGTCTTGTCGAAGGCGACGGTTTCGGTGCGCGCCAGCATTTCGATGACCGCGCCGCCCTTCACCAGCATACCGTGGCGTGCCGCAGCCGAAAGGCTGGAGGCGATGGCGGCGGGAACCGAGATGACCAGCGCGCAGGGGCAACCGATCAGGAGCAGCGCGAGACCACGGTAAATCCAGGTATCCCAGTCGCCGAGACCGGCGAGCGGCGGCACGATGATGGTCAGCACCGAGATCGCGACGATCAGCGGCATGTAATAACGCGAGAAGCTCTGGATGAAGCGCTCGGTCGGCGCGCGGGCATCCTGTGCTTCTTCGACCAGCGTAATGATGCGGGCGATGGTGTTGTCTTCCGGCGCACGGTCGACGCGGATGCGCAGCGAACCGTCATGGTTGATCGAGCCGGCAAAGACGCGGTCGCCCTTGTCCTTGGCGACGGGAATGCTTTCCCCGGTCATCGGCGATTCGTCGACGCTGGACTGGCCGTCGATGACAACACCATCGGCGGCGATACGGTCGCCGGGGCGCGCCACGACCACCTGGCCGATGCGAACCTGATCGGCGGAGACCTGCCGAAGCGCGCCGTTTTCCTCCACCATCGCCGTTTTCGGTAGCAGTGAACCGAGCGCCTTGATGCCGGAGCGGGCGCGGGCGGCGGCAAAGCCTTCCAGCAATTCGCCGACGGAGAACAGCAGCACGACGATAGCCGCCTCTTCCGCCTCGCCGATGATGATCGCGCCGATGGCGGCAATGGTCATCAGCATCTCGATGGTGAAGACAGCGCCGAAACGGGCAGCATTAAAGGCATTGCGTGCGATCGGGAAGAGCGTGACCAGCGTGGCGACGATGAAGGCGTAACTACCCCAGGCCGGGAAGGTCAGTTCCGCCGCATAGGCAATCGCGACCAGAATGGTGCCGGTGAAGGTGTTGCGCGCCTTGGCGGTGCGCCACCATGCACCTTTTTCGTCCGCGCCATGGGCGTGCCCTATCTCGGCGCTCTGGTTTGCGGCGGCAGGTGCGGCAGCGTGGGAATGGCCCGCATGGTCGTGTCCGTGATCGTGACCTGAATGATCATGGCCGGAGTGATCGTGGTCATGCCCGTTGCAGGAATGCTGCTCGTCTCCCGAATGGTCATGCGCCGCGTGGTCGTGGCCGGAATGATCATGCCCGCAGTGATCATGACCGGAATGATCATGATCGTGATGGCCACCGCATGTCGCGTGATCATGATCGTGTTCGTGCTTTTGATCCGGCGTTTTTTCGCGCGCGGCCTTCTCCTGCGGCAGCAGGGCCGGCTTGAAGCCGAGCTTGCGCAACGTATCCTCGATCTTTTCCACCGGGGTTTTGTTTTCGGCAAGCGAAAGGTTCAGCCGCTCGCGGGCCACCGACACCTTGACGTCAGCAACGCCGGGCAGGCGGGACAGTGCGGTTTCGATCTTGGCCGCGCAGCTGCCGCAATCCATGCCGCCGACCGAAAAGGTCAGCGCATTGTTGTTTTCAATAGCCGTTTGGGGCGTGTCATTATGGTGACCGCCGCAGGAGGAATGGTCGTGATGATCGGCCTCCACCTTTGCTGCGGGCGCTTTTTCGCGCGGCAGCAGAGCGGGCTTGAAGCCGAGCTTGCGCAACGTATCCTCGATTTTTTCCACCGGGGTTTTGTTTTCGGCAAGCGAAAGGTTCAGCCGCTCGCGGGCCACTGACACCTTGACGTCGGCAACGCCCGGCAGGCGCGACAGCGCGGTTTCGATCTTGGCCGCGCAGCTGCCGCAATCCATGCCACCGACCGAAAAGGTCAGGGCCTCCGGTTCCCCGTTCAAACTGCCGCGTGTCGAAATATTCATGGTTTCGCTCCTGAATTCCACTCGACAGCCAATCTGGCACCTCTAGCAACTAGAGCTTCAAGAGAAAAAATGCAGTTCTTCGATTTTTTTTGAAAAACCGACGCCAGCTTCGCGCCAGCCGCGCGGTCCATCATGGCCTCAGATTGGATTCCATGAAGCGGTTCAGATGATAGCACTCCTTTTGAAAAACGGTCGCCGGGCGGCCTCTCTGGTCGGGCTTGCCCTGCTGCCCCTGATGAGCGGCTGCCTTTTCGTGACGGATACGACCCGGATGGATCCGGACGTCTTCGTCAGGGAAACGGCGCCGGTGTTCAATTTCAATTCCGTCAGCTCCAATCGCCAGCCGGAACTGCCGCCGCAGCCGGGCCAGCTTTCGACGCGCCCGCCGGATCTGTTCCGAACCCGCTTCCATCAGGAATATGGCCCGCCGGTGCGCGGCCAGGGGCTGCAGGCCCCGCAGGTGCAGGGCTATAATGTGCCCCAGGGTCAGAGCCAAGGCCAGGCGGTGGCCTATGGCCTGCCGGTCTCCAATCCGCTGCACCGGGTCATGTATGGCCCGATCCGCGACGAGGACCGCTCGCTGCCGGCTATTCCCTATGGCCGCATCGATCCGCGTTATCTCCGGCAGGAAGTCAGCTACCAGACGGCGGAAGCGCCCGGCACCATCGTGGTCGATACGAAGCAGCATTTCCTTTATCTTGTTCAATCCGGCGGCAAGGCCATCCGCTATGGCGTCGGGCTGGGACGTGACGGTTACGCCTGGTCGGGCCGTGGCAAGATCCAGTGGAAGGCCAAGTGGCCGCGCTGGACGCCGCCCGATGAAATGGTCAAGCGCCAGCCGGAACTCGCCTCCATCTCCGCCGCCAATGGCGGCATGACACCGGGTCTGAACAATCCGCTCGGCGCACGCGCGCTTTATATCTTCAAGGATGGCAAGGACACGCTGTACCGCGTGCATGGCACGCCGGACTGGCAGTCTGTCGGTAAAGCGACGTCCTCCGGCTGCGTGCGCATGCTCAATCAGGATGTGATCGATCTCTATGAGCGCGTGCCGCAGGGTGCGCAGATTGTGGTTATCTGAACACGATCTAAAAGAAAGAGATAGGGGACCCATTCCGTCAGCAGCTTGTGACTGGCTTTTAGCGGTCGGTTAACTATTTTCGCAATACGCATGATACGGAACAAATGACGTACAACGGCGATCTAGCCGTTCGAAATGTGGGACAAACCGGCCTTATGACAAGCACCGACACAGATCTTTCCAGACGCACCTTTCTTTCCCTTCTTGGCCTTTCTTCCGCTTCGCTTCTCGCAGGCTGCGCCTCATCGGGCACGGGAGACGCCATCCGCCAGCAGGCAAGTGCCATTGGCAGCGATTTCCGCCAGATGTTCTCGTCCGGCGTCAGCGACGCGGAACTGGCCGTCATGTACGGCTCGGTCGAGGATGGCGGTTACGTCATTCCTGCCGTGCCGTATCAGAAAATCGACCGGCGTTATTACCGCCAGCGGGTCGTTGATCCGACGGGCGAACGTCCAGGCACCGTGGTCGTCGATACGCGTTCGCGCTTCCTTTACGTGGTGGAGCCGGGCGGCAGCGCCATGCGTTATGGCGTCGGCATTGGCCGCGAAGGTTTCGCCTGGTCGGGCGAGGGCGTCATCCAGTGGCGTCAGAAATGGCCGAAGTGGACACCGCCGGACGAAATGGTCGCCCGCCAGCCGGAACTCACCAAATATTCCTCCAAGAACGGCGGCATGCCGCCGGGCCTGAAGAACCCGCTCGGCGCCCGCGCGCTCTATATCTTCCAGAATGGCAAGGACACACTTTACCGCCTGCACGGTTCGCCGGAGTGGAACTCCATTGGCAAGGCGGTCTCCTCCGGCTGCGTGCGCCTGATGAACCAGGACGTCATCGATCTCTACGACCGCGTGCCGCAGAAGGCGCGTGTCGTGGTCTGGCAGTGAGCCGCGACTTCTTCATATGAAAAAAGGCGGCTCCGTGCCGCCTTTTTTGTTACGTCAGGGTCGGGTGAGGCTGTCCTTCAGCGCATTCACCCGGTCGCGGATCTGCACCAGCTCTTCCAGCCCGCAACCAGTGGCATTGCCGATTGCCGCCATGATCTTCACGCCCTCTTTTTTAAGGTTCGCGCCCTTTGGCGTCAGGGCCACCAGCACCTGTCGTTCGTCCACCGTCCCGCGCTTGCGGGTGATCAACCCCGCATGCTCCAGCCTTTTCAGCAGCGGGGAAAGGGTGCCGGAATCGAGCCCCAGCATTTCGCCGAGCGCCTTGACGGTGGAGGTCTCTTTCTCCCATAGCGCCATCATGACCAGATATTGCGGATAAGTCAGCCCGATTGGGTCGAGCAGCGGTTTGTAGGCCCTTGTGAAGGCATGCGCCGCGCCGTAAAGCGCAAAACATATCTGCTGGTCCAGCCTCAGCAGGCTTTCCATCTTCTTGTCGTCGCCCTCTGCACCCATTTTCCTGCTCCAAAATCAACCGGGGAGGGAACAATCGGCCCCCGCTTTCGGTTCCTGCCGCATGGATGCGCGGCGAAATTTCGTGAAAATTATCGCAAAAAACGAATTCGCATTCAATGTGCAAAATTATATTGCGCACAATTCAATTGTTCGCTATAAGAGCCTCAACGCCAACCCGAAGGAGTAATGTCATGCCAATTCTCTACACGACCAAAGCATCTGCCACCGGTGGCCGCGCCGGTAACGCCAAGTCGGAAGACGGCGTTCTCGACGTCACGCTCACTGTTCCCAAGGAACTGGGCGGTGATGGCGCCCGCGGCACCAATCCGGAACAGCTTTTTGCAGCCGGTTATTCCGCCTGCTTCCTCGGCGCCCTGAAATTCGTCGCCGGCAAGGAAAAGGTAAAGATTCCTGAAGACACCACTGTGACGGCAACCGTCGGTATCGGCCCGCGCGAAGACGGCGGCGGCTTCGGCATCGAAGTCTCGCTGAAGGCCAATATTCCTGGTGTCGAGCGCGAAGTTGCTGAAAAACTGGTTGCTGCTGCGCACATCGTCTGCCCCTACAGCCACGCCATGCGCACCTCCACGGAAGTGCCGGTCTCGGTAGCCTGATTTTTCAGGTCTGAAATGTGGGGCGGGTTCATCCCGGCCTGAAGTGGACCGCGACGTCTCCTCCGCATGCCGGACTAGATCCGGCATCCAGGCCCCGGCGCGTCTGCGCCTTGAAAGGAGTCTATCGCGATCAAGGACTTGATCGCGCTGGACCCCGGATCTAGTCCGGGGTGACGGGGCGGGGCGCCCTGCACACGATAAATATCAGGCTTGGGCACTGGATCGTCATTCCTGCGTTCATTCCGCCCTTCTTGTTTGCAGAAAGAAATGTGCTATATTCTTTCCAAGGAAAGGATAGACCCATGAATATTCACACCAAGGCCACGGCGGACCCCGCATCGCAAGGCAGGGTCGTCACCAAGGCTGTCATCGCCGCCGCGGAGCGGCTCGGCCTGAATGCCGCCCGCACGGCGGATATTCTTGGCGTTTCCGCGCCCACGGTGTCGCGTATGAAGCGGCTTGATTTCCTGCTGGAGCCGGGTGCCAAATCCTTTGAACTGGCTGTGTTGCTGATCCGGGTTTTCCGTTCGCTGGATGCGATTGCCGGCGGCGACGAGGCCGTGGCGAAAAGCTGGCTGCGCAATCATAATACGGCGCTCGGCGCCGTACCTGCCGACAAGCTGACTACCATTACCGGATTGATCGATGTCCTCTCCTATCTGGACGCCCGACGCGCTCCTGTCTGAAAAACGCGCTGCGGCGGGAAAATACTGGCGGTTGGTGGAGGCGCAGCACCAGGTTTCCACCATGAAGCTGGTGGATACGGTGGAAGAGCAATCGCTGCTGGAAGATATTCTGGAGGCGAGCAAGCGGCCGTTTCCACCCGAATGCGCCGGTTTTGATTATCTTCTCGCGACGCCCTTCCGTTATGGCGCAGCCTATCCGCATGGCTCGCGGTTCCGCCGCGCGGGTTATACCGAAGGCGTTTATTACGCCGCCGCGAAGGTGGAAACGGCGCTTGCTGAAATGGCCTTTTACCGGCTGCTGTTTTACGCCGAATCGCCCGGTACGCCGCTGCCTGCCAATCCAGCCGATTATTCCGCCTTTGCCGCCCGCGTCGCCACCGATGCCGCGCTGGATCTGACCGAACCGGCACTCAACCGCGACGAGGCCCTGTGGACTGATCCCACGAATTACGAAGCTTGTCAGACACTGGCGGATCAGGCGCGTCTCGCCCGGATCGAGGCCATCCTCTACCGCTCGGTGCGCGATCCGGCAGGCGGCCTCAACATTGCCATCCTGTCGCCGAAGGCCTTTGCCGAAAAATCGCCGGTGGAGCGGATGAGCTGGCGCATCCATCTTTCGAAAACCGGGGTGCAGGCGCTGTGCGAATTCCCGATGCGGCGAACCGGTTTTTCGGCCGCGGATTTTGCCGGTGATCCACGCCTCGCCAGCCTGCTGGGCTGACGGGCGTTCTCTGTTTCATCCTCTTGGTGGGCCGATGATGTCAGGCGGAAGCGAAAAACGCTTCCGGGTCGTCAACTTCCACCAGCCTGCGCTTGTCGATCAGCCAGAAGCGGTTACCTACCGTCCGCACAAAACTCCTGTCATGCGAAACGAAGACGCAGCTGGCTTCACGGCTGATGATTTCCGCCTCCAGCGCTTCCTGTCCCTCGATATCCAGATGGTTCGTCGGCTCGTCCAGCAGGTAGAAATTCGGCTCCGCCAGCCTGAGCGCCAGCATGGCAAGTCGCGCCTTCTGCCCGCCTGAGAGCGTGGCGATCCGGCGTTTCTGCATTTCCATGTCAATGCCGGCGCCGGCGAGCAGGCCGTGGATGCGCTGGTCGCCGATGTCGAAGCGATGCGAGAGAAGCGTCGCCGGCGTGCTGTCGTCATCGATGTCGGCAAGCGACTGGTCGACATATCCGGCTACTAGCGAGGGCGTGGCCTTGATGCCCTCCTGAATATGGCCATCACCCGTCACCGCCGCCTGCAGCAGCGACATCAGCCGTGTCTTGCCGACACCGTTGCGGCCGAGAATGACGATGCGGTCGCCCTGGCGGATGAATTGCCGGCCGGTGCGAAACAGCACCGTTCCGTCCGGCGTGGAGACGGCCACATCCTCCAGCGTTACCAGTACCTTGGCATGGGTGCCGCGATTGGCGAGCTGGATTTTGCCGGCGGATCGTTCGATATGGGCAGGGCGCGCTTTCTCCTCGATCCTTTCCGCACGCTCGCGCAATTGCTTGGTTTTAACGGTCAGGAGATCGCTGCCGGAATTGATGCCGATATTGTTGAGCTTGGCCGCCTGCCGGCGCAACTGCTGTGCGGTTTTCATGTCGCGCTGGAAACGCCGCTCATCGGCGGCGTCCTCCTCCTCCAGCGCCGCGCGCGCACGGCCATAGGGCAGGCGAAACAGCGCCGAGTTCTCAGGCCGCAGGAAAAGCGTCGTCCGCGTGACATTGTCGAGAAAGGCGCGGTCGTGGCTGACGATGATGACGGCCGTGTCGCGCGGCAGGGCGCCCAGCCAGCTTTCCAGCACGTTGATCTTTTCAAGGTCGAGATGGTTGGTCGGCTCGTCGAGCAGCAGCACGTCAGGCTCTGTGATCCAGGCCTTGGCCAGCATGGCAAGCCTCTGCCAGCCGCCGCTCAGTTCTTTTAGGCGACGCTCGCGGAACGGCTCCGGCACCAGCATGTCATCGAAGATGATGTCTGCGCGCCAGCTTTCGCTATCGATCGTATCCGCCGGCAGGGCGGAAAGCACGGCATCCCGCATGGTCAATTCCAGCAGGGCGGCAGGTGGATTTTGGCGCACGATGGACTGGGTGAGCCCGCGCAGCCGGGTGATGTCGCCGCTACTGGGCTCGATGTCGCCCACCAGGCAATTGAGCAGGGTGGACTTGCCGCAACCATTGGCGGCGACGATGCCGATGCGGTCGCCCGCATTCACGGTGAGGCTGAGATTGGAAAAAAGCGGTTTGCCAAGGATGATACCGAGGTTGCGCAGCGTAATGATGGTCATGATGTCGTCGCTGGCGAAGACGGACCCGCACCGTTGCCTGCGCGTGCAGGACGGGGTTTCGGTTATCGGTGATCCGTCGTGAAACTATGCGCAATGGCAGACGAACTGCGTCCTGCGCGGCCTTTTAGGCAAACCAGAGGGTGGTGTTCCGGTCAGCCCTGCAAACGTGTCCGCAGGGCAAAAAGGTGGCAGAGCTGACGATTGCGCCAGAAGCAGGAAATATCCATGCGAAGCCTCCTTTCTTGAAACGGGTTGAACCGCCCGACCATTAACAGCGGCGGCGATCCGTTGCAACCCACTTTGAGAAGGGGTGGGTAGGGCCGATGCGGCAAGGCCTACCCGGTGTGAGATTTAGTCGATGCCGCACCTGATCCTTTCAGCCGGGCTCGTTTGGCCCGCTGGCGTCATTGGTTGCCGACACGCGCCCGCAGTTCTTCGACATGAGCGGCGATTTCAGGTGTCACCGCGTCGCCGAAGTCTTCCATTTCAAACATGGGGCGGATTTCGATTTCGCTGCGCTCCAACATCGGGTTCGGGCAGCGTTTTACCCATTCTACCGCCTCGTCCATGTCCTTCACGTTCCAGATCCAGAAACCGGCGACCAACTCGTTGGTGTGCGGGAAGGGACCGTCGATCACGGTGCGGCTGTCGCCGTCGAAGATCACGCGCTTACCCTTGGAGGAGGGGTGCAGGCCGTCGCCGGACTGCATGATGCCGGCATTGACCAGTTCTTCGTTGAATTTCCCCATTGCCTCCATCAGTTCCGTCGTCGGCATCACGCCGTCTTCGCTGCTTTTTGTGGCTTTTACAAAAACGATTGCACGCATGATCATTCCTCCTGAATTGGGTTTCGTTCAGTTTCGCTCTCCGGCGCGACAACCGGATGACAGTCTTGCCGGGGCGCTCCGCCCCTGTCAGCCAAGATCGATGAGGTCGCGGCGCAGTCTTTCAGGGTCACCGCTTCCAATCTTTGCTTCGATTTCCGCATGGGTCTGCTCCCATATCGGGAACGCGGCGGCGAGTACGGCCATCCCCTCAGCCGTCAGCCGCAGCCGTTTGCCGCGCTTGTCCTTCGGGTCCTGTTCGATGCTGACCAGCCCGCGCCGCTCCAGCGGCTTCAGCGCCGCCGTCAACGTCGTGCGGTCCATCGCCAGAAGATTGGCGACCGGCCCCATCGGCGGCGGCTCCGGGCGGTTCAGCGACATCAGCAGCGAAAATTGACCATTGTTGATGCCCACCGGCTTCAACGCATTGTCGAACAGCCGTGCCAGCGCCCGTGCCGCACGCTGTGCATGCAGGCACAGGCAGGAATCACGCACGAGAATGGTTGTCGCAAAAGGAATCACGCTGACGTTTGACATGGGTTGAATATGTTGATATCAACCTAATTAGTCAAGCGGAACTTGGTGCTCCGCAGACTGTTTGTTGCCTTTCAGCACAGAAATAGGCGGTGCCGGCCGTTGGGACGGAGCGGCGCCGAGGTGAAGGACGGATCCAAGGAGGAAAGATCATGTCTCATGCCGTCGTTTCGAAAGAGGAGTGGCTTGCGGCCCGCCGCGATCTGCTGGTGAAGGAAAAGGAATTGACCCGTGCTCGTGACAGGCTGAACGAAGCCCGTCGCGCATTGCCGTGGGAGGAGGTGACGAAGGATTATATCTTCGACGCGCCTTCCGGCCCCAAATCGCTGCAGGAGCTGTTCGGTGATTGCAGTCAGCTGATCGTCTACCACTTCATGCTGGCGCCGGACTGGGAGGAGGGCTGCGTTGGCTGCTCCTTCTTCGCCGATCACGTCGATGGCGCGCTGATCCATCTCAAGCATGGCGATGCTGGCTTCGTCGCGGTGTCGCGGGCACCGCTTGAAAAGATCGAAAGCTACAAAAACCGCATGGGTTGGAAATTCCCCTGGGTTTCAGCCGCAGGCACGGATTTCAATTACGATTATCAGGCCTCGTTTCGCGACGAGGACATGGCAAGCGGCGAAATCACCTACAATTACCGTGACATGGCGCCCTATGGCGACCTGAAGGACCTGCACGGCATCAGCGTTTTCGCCAAGGGCGAGGACGGCAAGATCTATCACACCTATTCCACTTATGCCCGCGGCGCGGAGCAGACGCTCGGCACATTGATGCTGCTCGATCTGGTGCCAAAAGGCCGTAATGAAGAGGGTGTAATGGATTGGGTGCGCCGCCACGACCAATATGAGGACGCGCCGAAAGCCGCATCCTGCTGCCACTGAAAACGGCAAGACGAGAGGAGGAGACGACAATGGAAATGGAAAGCGTCAAGCCGCAGAAGGAACACGAATTCCTGTCTAGGCTCGTCGGCGACTGGGTAATGGTTGCCGGCCATGAAGGATACGATCCTGATGATCCGGACCAGCGTTTTACGGAGACCGTCCGCTCCATCGGCGGGTTGTGGGTCATCGGCGAAGGCTCCGGCAGGATGCCTGACGGCGACCGGATGACGGCCGTCATAACGGTCGGCTTCGATCCGGCCAAGGGCAATTTTGTCGGCACCTGGGTAGGGTCGATGATGACGCATCTCTGGGTCTACAAGGGCTGGCTGGAAGAGGACGGCAAGACCCTGACGCTGGAAGCGGAAGGCCCCGCTTTCGACGGTTCCGGTGGCACCGCGGCCTATCACGACGTGCTGGTGCTGCATGATGACAATCACCGCAGTTTCTCCGGCAGCGTCAGGCAGCCGGACGGCACATTCAAGACCTTCATGACATCGGAGTTCCGGCGCAAGTCGTGAAGCTCGCCCGGACTTGATCTGAACGAACGTGCCGCCGCGCCCTGCGGCGGGCGCTTGCCGAAACACCCGCCAAACCCTCCATAGGAGACGACAATGTCCGATACGCATGGAAAATTCATCTGGGTCGAGCTGATGACACCCGACATGGAAGCGGCCGCCCGCTTTTATGGTCATGTCGTTGGCTGGCAGACCAAGGATTTCGGCTCGCCGGAAATGCCCTATCTCGTGCTGGAAGCCGACGGCAAGGGCATGGGCGGCGTCATGGAACTGACCGACGAGCACAAGGGCCAGGGCATTCCGCCGAACTGGACGGCCTATGTCGATGTCGACGATGTCGACGCGACGGCGAAGCTTTTCGCCGAAAAGGGTGGCGCAATCCGACGCTCGCCCCAGGATATCCCGGAAATCGGCCGCTTTGCCGTGGTCGCCGATCCCTACGGCGCGGTACTCTGCATCATGACGCCGCTGCCGATGGAAACCGGCGGGTTTCCGGAGGACACGCAGCAAAAGCAGGGCCATGTCGGCTGGTACGAACTCTTCACCGACAATGTCGATGAGGCCATGGCCTTCTACGGCGATGTTTTCGGCTGGACCAAGGACCATGATTTCGACATGGGCGAAATGGGCCCGTACCGCATCTTCGCCCACAAGGGTAAAGCCGTTGGCGGCATCATGAAACGCATGCCGCAGGTTCCCGTCTGCCACTGGGGTTATTACTTCAATGTGGATGGCATCGATGACGCCATCACCCGCGTCAGCACCGGCGGTGGACAGGTCGTCAACGGCCCGATGGAAGTGCCCGGCGATAGCTGGATCGTCAATTGCGTCGATCCGCAGGGCGCCTATTTCTCGCTGGTGTCGCAGAAGAAATAATCATCTTTTCCGACGATCTGCCGGGGTAACTTCCGGCAGATCACCGCTCTCTCGACAGGCGGACATGGTCGATAAAGGCCCGCAGCTTCGGCGCAAGGTTGCGACGGCTGGGATAATAAAGATAAAACCCTGCGAAGCTGGGCGAATAGTCTTCCAGCATGGAAACAAGCTCTCCGCGCTCCAGATAGGGCCGGAATGTCTCTTCCATGCCAAAGGTAATGCCTGCACCGGCACAGGCGAGCTTGATCATCAGCTGCATGTCGTTGGTGGTGAAAGCAGGCTCCACCGCCACCGCAAACTCCCGGCCGCTTTCGGCAAATTCCCATCTATATGGCGCAATACCCGGACGAGGCCGCCAGCCGATACACCTGTGCTCGATCAGCTCGCGTGGCTGGCCGGGCAGGCCGAATCGGTCCCGGTAGGAAGGAGAACAGACGGCAAGCTGCCGCTGGGGAACTGATACCGGAACGGCAATCATATCCTGTTCGATAAGCTCTCCCAGACGCACGCCGGCATCGTAATGCTCGGCGACAATATCGAATTCTTCATCCGTCACGACGATGTCGAGCTGCACTTCGGGATGTGCCTCGGCAAAGCTTGCGAGCAGAGGTCCCGACAAGAAACGTTCTGCAATGGACGACACCGCCAGCCGAAGCTGACCGCGCACCGTGCCGCCAAGCGATGAGGCCGCCTGCGCCGCCTGCGAGATCGCGCCTATGGAAGACGAGACATCAGCGTAAAGCTGCTGCCCCGCTTCCGTCAGGCTCACGCTGCGGGTGGTTCGTTGGACAAGCGCAATTCCCATTGTCTCCTCAAGCTTGCGGATGGTCTGGCTGACAGCGGAGCGGGTGACGCCCAGCCTGTCCGCGACGGCGCGAAAATTCCGTTCCTCGGCAACAAGGCAGAACGTCGAAACAGCATTGAGGTCAATGTTCATTGGTTAGAAATTCTATCCATTGAGGTAAATATTAAGGCGGTTATCGCGACAATGCCTGAGCGCTATCTTCCCTGCAACGGTCGATTTCGAAAAAGCCGACCGTAACAGCAAGGAGATAGCCATGACATTGAACAAAGTTGTTCTCATCACGGGTGCATCGAGCGGGATCGGTGAAGGCATTGCGCGAGAGCTGGCCGCCGCCGGCGCAAAACTGGTGCTCGGCGCGCGCCGGCTGGATCGCCTTGAGTCGCTGGCCGAAGAACTGCGCCGCACGGGCGCCGACGTCGTCGTCCATCCGCTTGACGTCACCGATAGGCGCAGCGTCGAAGCTTTTGCAGAGGCAGGCCGCAAGGCTTTCGGTGAGATCGACGTCATCGTCAACAATGCCGGCGTCATGCCGCTATCGCTGATGTCGTCGCTCAAGGTCGATGAATGGGACCGCATGATCGACGTCAACATCAAGGGCGTGCTTTATGGGGTCGCTGCGGTTCTGCCCGAGATGACCTCGCGTGCCTCCGGCCATATCATCAATATCGCCTCCATCGGTGCGCTGGCCGTTTCGCCAACAGCGGCCGTTTATTGCGCCACGAAATTTGCCGTGCGGGCGATTTCGGACGGGCTGCGGCAGGAAAACCGCGATCTGCGCGTCACCTGCATTCATCCCGGCGTGGTGGAAAGCGAACTCGCCCATACCATCACCGATCCGGCGGCTGCCGAACTGATGCAGAGCTACAGAGCCATCGCCCTGAAGCCCGATGCCATTGGCCGCGCCGTTCGTTACGCCATCGAACAGCCTGACGATGTGGACGTCAACGAAATCGTTGTCCGCCCCACCGCTGCCTGAGGAGATTGACATGAAAGCCATTTTTTCGACCGCGCTTGCGATTGCCATGCTCGCGGGATCTGCCGCCGCACTCGCAAATACGCAGCACATGGATGACCGGTTGAGACGCGGCGATGATGTCGTCCGCAGCCTCAACAATGGCCAGCCGCAAGCCAATCTGGAGCGCATGCGGCAGGAGTTTCCGTTCCTGGCGCAGGCAACGGAGGGATATGCCCTGGGTGAGGTCTGGTCGCGGCCGGGCCTGGATAACCGCACCCGCCAGCTGGCCGCCGTCGCGGTCATGGCGGCCCTTGGCGAGCGTGATCTGATGAAGGTCCACGCCGGCTATGCGCTGAATGTGGGCGCAACCGACGAGGAACTGAAGGAGATGATCTATCTGATCACCGTCCCGGCCGGTTTCCCAAAAGCCATCGCCGCATCACGCACGCTTGCGGAACTGTTCGAGGAGCGCCGCGCCAATGCCGCAACGGGAGTGGAGAGACAATGAACATCGTATCGACATCGGTTGCGCTTCTGCTTGCGGCGGCTTCCGCCGAAGGGGAGAACCGCAAGTCTGGCAACGCCACGGAAGTGAAGATGACGGAGACGGCTCAAATAAAGAACCACCCTTATGTCGGCATGTGGGTCACCGGCGATGGCCACATTCGTCAGGAACTTCTGCCCAATGGCCGCTATGACGAGGCGCGGGGTAACCGCAAGAGCGCCTATCAGGGACGATATGAGGTGAAGGGAAGCCACATCGACTATTGGGACGACACCGGCTTTACGGCCGATGGCGAATTCGTGGACGACATTCTCTACCACGGCGGCATGATCTTCTACCGCGAGAAGTGATAACCACGCCAATCAAGTGCCGCCCGATCCATCGAGAGCGGGCGGCGCGCCTGTTGCTATCGCTTCAAACTACCCAAAATCCCGCGCACGATGGCGCGGCCTACCGAAGTCGCGACCGAACGGGCAGCACTTTTCATCGCGGCCTCGATCACCGTTTCGCGCTGGTAGCCGGAACGGCGCGTGCCGCCGTTGCGTGAGCCGCTGGAATTTTGCGCAGGTTCGTCATCACCGAAGCCGGGCAGGCGCCAGCGGCCGGAGGCGTTGTCGGACTGGTTTTGGGCATTTTCTTCTTCAGCACGCTTCGCAGCCTCGGCCTCCGCCGCCTTCTGGGCACGGGCGGCAAGAATCTCGAAAGCCGATTCCCGGTCTATATCCTTGTCGTATTGGCCGGAGACGGGGCTGAGATCGATCAGCGATTTGCGTTCCGCATCCGTCAGCGGTCCGACGCGGCCGGATGGTGGCCTGACGAGCGTGCGCTCGACGATGGAGGGCGCACCCTTGTCGTGCAGGGTGGAAATCAGCGCTTCACCCGTGCCGAGCGTGGTGATGGTATCCGCCGTGTTGAAGGCCGGGTTCTGTCGAAAAGTATCGGCTGCCGTGCGCACGGCTTTCTGTTCGCGCGGCGTATAGGCGCGCAGCGCATGCTGCACGCGGTTGCCGAGCTGGGCAAGCACGGTCTCCGGCACGTCGAGCGGGTTCTGCGTCACGAAATAAACGCCAACGCCCTTGGAGCGGATGAGGCGCACGACCTGCTCCACACGCTCCACCAACACGCGCGGCGCATCGTTGAACAGCAGATGCGCTTCATCGAAGAAGAACACCAGACGCGGCTTTTCCGGATCGCCGACCTCGGGAAGCTCTTCGAAGAGTTCGGAGAGCATCCAGAGCAGGAAGGTGGCGTAAAGGCGCGGGTTCATCATCAGCTTGTCGGCGGCGAGAACCGAAACCGTGCCGCGCCCATCCGTGCCCACACGCATGATGTCGGCGATCTTCAACGCCGGCTCGCCGAAGAAATTGGCAGCGCCCTGCTGTTCGAGAACCAGCAGCCCGCGCTGCAGCGAACCGACCGAAGCCTTGGAAATCAGGCCGAACTGGTTGGAGAGTTCCGTTGCGTTTTCGCCCATATAGTTGAGGAGCGATTGCAGGTCTTTCAGATCGAGCAGCGGCAGCCCGCCCTGATCGGCGATCTTGAAGGCGATGTTGAGAACGCCTTCCTGCGCCTCGGAAGCATCCATCAGCCGGGCGAGCAGCAGCGGCCCCATTTCGGCGATGGTGGCACGCACGCGATGGCCTTTTTCGCCATAGAGATCCCAGAAGATGACAGGCGACTTGCCGTAGGAAAAATCGGTAAAGCCGATCTGTTCGGCGCGCTTCTGGACCCAGTCCTTCGCTTCGCCTTCGGCTGCGATTCCGGAAAGGTCACCCTTGATATCGGCGCAGAAGACCGGAACGCCGGCCTTCGAAAAACCTTCCGCCAGAACCTGCAGCGTCACGGTCTTGCCCGTGCCCGTCGCGCCGGTGATGAGGCCGTGGCGGTTGCCGAATTTCAGTTCGAGATATTCGCCCTTGTTCAGGCTGTCATCCGGATTGCGGCTGGTGCCGATATAGAGCTGTCCGTCCTGCAACATCGACCAATTTCTCCTGCGGCTGAAACACGACCCCTAAAATCGCGGCGGATTTTGCAAAAGTCATGTCCGAATTAAAAGTGTTCCGGCATGATAGGGAGACTCCGGCAGGGAGCAGCCCTTTCATAGTTTGGTTGCGATGATCTTATAAGGACAGTTTCAAGGCGCAACAACTGCTTGATGGCGATGAAGAAAAAGCGCTTGATGAAAGTTGCCGCACCGCTCATGGCCGCTTGAATGCCACATGAGATTGTTTTACGTTGACGTTAACGTCAGTTCGTAGAAGTTGACGTCGTTTTTCAACAGGAGGCAAGAATGAACGAAGTCGTGGATCAGATCGCCGCAAAGGCGGGGATCGACCCTGAACTGGCTGAAAAGGCCATTGGCATGATTCTCGGTTTTCTCCAGCGCGAGGCTGCAGACGGCCCGATCGCGCGGATGATCGAAGCCATTCCCGGCGCGAGCGAGCTGGTGGCGCAGTGTAATGGCGAAGGTGCCGGCGGCGGCGGTCTGCTCGGTGGCCTGATGAGCGCCATCGGCGGCGGCGGCATCATGGGGCTTGGCCAGCAGCTGATGAGCCAGGGCCTTGGCATGAGCGAGATTTCCACCCTCGCCAAGGAAACCATCGCCGCTGCCCGCCAGCATGCCGGCGATGAAACCGTCGATCAGGTGATCGCCTCGGTCCCTGGCCTCAGCCAGTTCGCCTGAGCCGGACTATTCCATCGCGGGGCGTGGCGGCTGTTCGTTGAACAGGCGCCGCGCCTCTTCTATTTCGGCATGGTGCGTTTCCGCCCATATCCACACCCCGCAAAAAGCGCTGCCCAGCGTGCGGCCAAGGTTCGTCAGGCCATAATCCACATGTGGGGGAATGACGGGATGCACCGTGCGGCGCACCAGCCCGTCGCTTTCCATCTGCCGCAGCGTCTTCGTCAGCATCTTCTGGCTGATATTGCCCACATGTTTGCCAATCTGCGTAAAGCGCAGCGTGCCGTGCTCTTCCAGCACTTCGAGAATGAGCATCGTCCATTTGTCGGCCACCTTGGCAATGATGTCCTGAACCAGCGCCTCTATTGCCGGATCTGTATCCGTCGGTGGCGGAACCTTGCGCCGGTTCTCGATGGCCGGGTCGGCTGCATGCCGCTTCATCTTACACTCTCCATTTGGTAAGTATAAATCTTTTGGGTGCCTACTTTCGATTGGAGAGTATCATAGCTAACTTCCTTTCAGCCAACAAGCAAAGGATGTTCCCATGAAAATCTCTGGCAATACCATTCTCATCACCGGCGGCGGTTCCGGCATCGGTCGTGCTCTGGCGGAGGCCTTTCACAAGGCCGGCAACAGGGTCATCATTTCCGGCCGGCGCAAGGCCGTGCTCGACGAGGTGACGGCCGCCAATCCCGGCATGGCCTCGATGGTGATGGATGCGACGGACGCGGCAGGCATCCGCGCTTTCGCAGAGGCTCTGGTAAAGGCCCATCCCACTCTCAACGCCGTCATCAACAATGCCGGCATCATGCGGCCGGAAGACATCGCCGCAGCCCCGGATTATCTGGACACGGCCGAAGAAACCATCGCCACCAATCTTCTTGCACCCATCCGCCTGACGGCGGCGCTTCTGCCGCATTTCCTCAAGCAACCCGCTGCGACGGTGCTGACGGTCTCCTCCGGCCTCGCCTTCGTGCCGATGGTGCTGACCCCCACCTACAGCGCCACCAAATCCGCCATTCATGCCTATTCGGTCGCTCTGCGCGAGCAGCTTGAAGAGACGCCGGTGGAAGTCATCGAAATCGTGCCGCCTTACGTGCAGACGACGCTGATGGGCGAGGAGCAGGCGAAGGATGAAAGAGCCATGCCGCTTGATGCCTTCATTGCCGAGGTCATGGATATCCTCGAAAATCGTCCGGACGAGAAGGAAGTGGTGGTGGAACGCTGCAAGCCGCTGCGGTTTGCCGCGCAGAACGGAAATTTCGATCAGGTCTTCGCCATGATCAACCATATGCATCCTTGAGCGGCAGCGTCTGTCGCATGGGGACATCCTGTGATAGCGTCGCGCTCCTATCTGAGGAGTGCGTGCTTTCATGGCCCAAGGCCGGTTCCTGATGCCGAAAACCAGCATGCCCGGTGTCGTCGCCGTAGTGGCGGATAGCGATCGTTCTTTCCCACGCCATATGCATGATCAATTCGGTATCGGCGTCATCGAACGCGGCGCGCAGAAATCGCTTTCCGGCCGTGGCATGGTGGAAGCGGCCGCCGGTCAGGTCATCACCGTCAATCCCGGCGAGATACATGACGGTATCCCGCTCGGGGAGGGCGGCCGCGCCTGGCGGATGCTCTATCTCGACATCGATATCGTGCGCGATGTCATTGCCGATGTCTGTGAGAAGGATCGCGGCTTTTTCGAATTCGCCTATCCTGTTGATGCAAGGCCTTTGGCGGAGCGGTTCAACGCTGTCTTTTCCGCCGTCACTGCGAAGGAACGACCGGGCGAAACCCTGCACAGCGACGAGACCTTGCTGATGCTTCTGGCGGCTGCGATGGAGACGGCGGCTAAACCGCCAGTGGTGACCTCGCCCGACACCATCAGGCGCGCGAAAAGCAGCATCGATGACGACCCTGCCCACCCGTTCCGCCTTGCCGATCTGGCCGCGGAAGCCGGCATGAGCCAATTCCGTTTCCTGCGCGCCTTCGCAAAAGCAACCGGCCTGACGCCGCACAGCTATCTTCTCCAGCGGCGCGTCCATCTGGCCCGGCACGCGCTGGCCGGAGGTAAGCCGCCGGCCGAGGTTGCCTTCCTTGCCGGTTTTGCCGACCAGAGCCATCTGAACCGCGTTTTCGTGCGCCAGTTCGGGGTGACGCCGGCGGTTTACCGGGCGGCGACGGGCGGCGGATCGTCGCTCTCTTCCGTCATGCCGGACTAGATCCGGCATCCAGCCATGGCGCGTCTGCGCCGTGAAAGAAGTCTTTCGTGGTCAAGGACTTGACCACGCTGGACCCCGGCTCGGGGGCCGGGGTGACGGTGTGCGGATTTGGCCCTGCAATTTCATCCAAGACAACGATCCCACGCACCCTCATGCTCCTGCCCTTCACCCACAGGACACCGCATCATGACACCTGAATTCCTCATCACATCCTTCATCGTCGCCGCCTCTCCGGGCACCGGCGTGGTATACACGCTGGCTGCCGGCCTTTCGCAGGGGGCGCGGGCGAGCGTCATTGCGGCCTTCGGCTGCACGCTCGGTATCGTGCCGCATCTGCTCGCCGCCATCACCGGTCTTGCCGCCATCCTGCACACCAGTGCGCTGGCCTTTAGCGTGGTCAAATATCTGGGGGTCGCCTATCTGCTCTACATGGCGTGGAACACGCTGCAGGAGAATGGCGCGCTGAAGATCGATGAGACGAGGCAGCCGCAAAAAGCCGCCCGCGTCATCGGTGAGGCGATCCTCATCAATCTGCTGAACCCGAAACTGTCGATCTTCTTTTTCGCCTTCCTGCCGCAGTTCATCGCCCAGGGCGAGCTTTCACCGACAGGCCGGATGATCGAGCTCGGGCTGGTCTTCATGGCTATGACCTTTCTGCTCTTTGCGCTTTACGGCTGTTTTGCCGCCTCGGTCCGGCAGCAGGTCGTTTCGCGTCCTGCGGTTCTCACCTGGCTAAGGCGCAGCTTCGCCGCCGCTTTCGTGGCGCTGGGTGCGAAGCTGGCCCTGACCGAGCGATGAGATCGGAGCGAATGACCGACCGCCTCAGTTGTCCCAGTCGGGCGCGAGGTGGCCGGGGCTGACAATGCGGCCATTCGGCTTTGCCAGCGCATGGATTGCCTGCATTTCTTCTTCCGAGAGCGCAAAATCGAAAATATCGAAATTTTCCTTGAGGCGGCTTTCCGTCGCCGTCTTGGAAAGCGCCACGATATCCGGCTGTTGCACCGCCCAGCGAAGGGTTACCTGCGCGGCGGTTTTGCCATGCCTCGCGCCGATATCCTTCAGAACAGGGTCGTTCGGCACCTTGCCGTCGGCCATCAGGTAATAGGCTGTCACCGACATGCCGTGCTTGCGCGCAGCCGCAATCACCTTCGTCTGGTCGAGATAGGGGTGATATTCGATCTGGTTGGTGGCAAGCGGCGTGTCGGACAGTTTCACCGCCTCTTCGGTCAGCGCCACGTTAAAGTTGGAAATGCCGATATTGCGTGCCTTTCCAGCCTTGCGCACCGCGTTCAGCGCGCCCATGCGCTCGGCAAGCGGCACATCGCTCTTTGGCCAGTGCAGCAGCAAAAGGTCGACATAGTCGGTCTTCAGCTTTGCAAGACTCTCATCGACGGAAGCGAGAAAATCGTCGTGGCGATAGCGGTCCACCCAGACCTTTGTGGTCAGGAATATATCGTGCCGGGAAATGCCCGACTTGGCGATGACTTCGCCCACGGCCCCTTCGTTCTTGTAAATCTGCGCGGTATCGACATGGCGGAAACCGAGCTTCAGCGCCTCCGGGAGAATGCGCCTGACATCGTCTTCCGGAATGCGGAAGGTGCCGAAACCGAGGGCGGGAATGTTCGCGCCATTTGCGCTGACGTCATACATGGGATGTCTCTCCTGTTTGCTGAAACATGGCCGGCGCGGGACGCCGGGCAGGGAAGCCGTCTTTCATTAACTGGTATCCGCACGATCGGTTTCAACCCGGCGACGCCAGTCACATCAGCACGTAATCCACCGGACGCGGATCGGCCGGCAGGTCGGTATCGCCGATCGCCTCGCGCAGATTGATCTCGATTGTGGTGGCAAGGGCATTGATCGGCAGCGCGTTGAGGCCGGTGCCGAAGGGGTCCTCCAGCTCGTCGGACAGCGCATCGAGGCCGAAAAACGTATAGGCGATCAACGTACTCGTGAAAGGCGTCGCCCAGCCGAGCAGATCGGTGAAACCGAACGGCAGGAGAAGGCAGAAAAGATGCGCGGTCCGGTGCAGCAGCAGCGAATAACCGAAAGGAACCGGCGTGTGGCGAATGCGCTCGCACGAAGCCTGTGCGGCACCCATCTGCTGCACCGTGGCATCCAGCATCTGCAACTGTATATCGCTGATCTGGCCTTTGCCATGAGCGGCGACGATGGCGCCGGAGATTTCGCGCAGCAGCATGTCCGGCCTGTTGCGGCTGCGGGCATAGGTCTGCGAAAGGTCCTCCGGAACGAGGTCGGTGGCGACCGTCGCATTCGCCGGACGCAGATGTGAGACCAGCGCGTGACAGAAGGCGATGACAAGATCGGTGATCCGTCTGCGGGTGACGGGATCGGCCACATCCTGCCGGCCTTCCAGCATCACGGTCTGGCGTGCCAGCGTGCGGGCCACGGTAATCAGCGCGCCCCACTGCTTGCGGGCTTCCCACCAGCGGTCGTAACAGGCATTGGCGCGAAAACCGAGAAACACCGAAAGCGCGATGCCGAGCAGCGAGAACGGCGCTCCATTTAGCGCCGGCACCAGATCCGGGCGATCCTTGTGCGCCCAGACCACCAGCGTCGACAGCAGGAAAACCGCAAGCACCTGCGGAAAGATGCGGACGATGATGGAGCCGCGCACGATGAGGAAAAGCTGCAGCAGGTTCGGTTTTGGACGAACGATCATGGTGGAAACTCGAAATGCCTGTGGCGGGTGAGGGCGCGTGAAAATCCCTACCCTATCTACATGCTGGCTAGGCGGCCTTGTCCACCCTTTTTTGCGTGGTTGCGCACGGCGGCTGGCAGCGCTACGCGTCTATCGCGGGCATCGTCAATAGATGATCCGACCGTGCGGGGTGGAAGGAAATGTCGCGTGTCACGTTCACAACGGCTTCTTGATCTGTTGCAGATTCTTCGTTCCCACCGCATGCCGGTGAGTGGTGCAGCCCTTGCCGCTAAGACCGGCGTCAGCCTGCGCACGCTTTACCGTGATATAGCAACGCTTCAGGCGCAGGGCGCCGATATCGAGGGCGAAGCGGGCGTGGGTTATGTGCTGCGTCCCGGTTTCCTGCTGCCGCCGTTGATGTTTTCCCAGCACGAAATCGAGGCGCTGGTGCTCGGCTCGCGCTGGGTGGCGGGCCGCGCCGATGCCGGACTGGCGGAGGCTGCGCGCGCCGCACTCGTCAAGATCGCCGCCGTTCTGCCCGAAGCCCTGCGGGAGGAACTCGATCACTCCACCCTGCTTGTCGGTCCGGGGCAGGGGCTTGCGGCCATCCATGTCGATCTGGCGGCCATTCGCGATACGATTCGCAGGGAAAGCAGGGTCGTCATCACCTATCGCGACGAAAAGGGGGACGTGACGGAGCGGGTTATCTGGCCTTTCGCACTCGCTTTTTTCGATCTGGTGCGGGTGGTGCTGGGCTGGTGCGAGACACGGCAGGACTACCGCAGTTTCCGGGCTGACCGCATCGAAAGCTTTCGTCCCCTCGACGGCCGTTATCCGCGCCGCCGCCAGGTGCTGCTGAAAGAATGGCGCGAACGGGAAAAACAGCGGCGGCGGCAACATGCTGACAAAAACTGACAGCATCGGGGTCTAGAAACCGTTCATCCGCAACACAGGAGAACAACCATGACCCACCCCGATTTCACCATTCTTTACGTCGATAATCCGCCGGCCAGCACCGAGTTCTACAAGGCCCTGCTGGGCGTCGATCCCGTCGAAGCCTCCCCGACATTTTCCCTCTTCGTCCTTGCCAACGGCATGAAGCTCGGCCTCTGGTCGCGGCACACGGTGGAACCGAAGGCATCCGCTACGGGCGGCGGCGTCGAACTCGCCTTCCGCGTCGAAAACGACCTTCAGGTGGAAGAGACTTTCGCGAGCTGGAAGGCAAGAGGCGTCGCCATGCTGCAGCAGCCAGCGAAAATGGAGTTCGGTTATACCTTCACGGCCGCCGACCCGGACAGCCATCGCCTCCGGGTCTATGCCTTCGCGAGGTGATGACAAGCGGTTTGGCCGGGTTGGTCAAATAAAGCCATCCTCGTCCATGCACGCGGTATTCCGCACGTCCTGCTCCGCACTCTCCTCATCCCTGTGCTTGTCACAGGAATCCAGTCGACGCGCGTCTGCGCGGCGGGGAGAGCCCTGTCAGCCCAAGGACTTGGGCTGGCTGGATTCCTGGGACAGGCACAGGAATGAGGGCGGTGGGGAGGCGTCCGCGTGTGACAATCGCACGTCGCATCTGATGCCCTACGTCTTCACCGCCACGACAAAAAGGCGGGGAAACCGCAGAAGCAACCGGCCATCCGCCATCGGCGGATAGGCCTCCCTGATACGCCGCGTATAGTCGGCGAGGAAGGCTTCGCGGTTCTCCTCGCCGGCGGCGGCGAGATAGGGGCGCAGCCCCGTGCCCTTCACCCATTCGACGATGCTATCCGCATCTTTCATCGGGTGATTATAGATCGTGTGCCACACATCCACCCGCACGGATTTCGGTGAAAGCGCGTTGAAATAATCCGAAGGTGCGGGCAGGGGTTTGCGCCGCAACCGGCCATCGGAAAAAGTCTGCTTCCATGGGCCTTCGTCACCTGTCTCATGCATCGCGATATGCGTCGGCTCCTGCAGATTGTCAGGCATCTGCACGGCCAGAACGCCGCCGCTTTCCAGCTGGTCCATCAGCTGCGAAAGAATGGCGAGATGATCCGGCACCCACTGGAAAACGGCATTGGCGTAAAGCAGGTCCGCCTTCTGCGCCGGTTTCCAATGCGCGAGGTCGGCCTTGCCGAAGCGGGTGGTCGGCAGCCGGTCTGCTGCCTTCGCCAGCATATCATCATCGCTGTCAATACCGGTGATGACATTGACGCCGTAACGATCGGTCAGAAGCTCGGTCGAATTGCCGGGACCGCAACCGAGGTCATAGCCGTTCAGCACCCGCTCCAGCGGCACCTGAGCCAGGAGATCGCGTGCCGGGCGCGTCCGCTCGTCTTCGAATTTCAGATATTGCTGTGCGGACCATGCCATGATTTTTCTCCTGCGGACTGCCGTCAGATCGTCAGCATCGCATGGGCGAAATCGCCCCGCCATCATTCAATCGATGAATTATTGTGATGAATCTATTCACCAACCTTTTGTTTCGCCTCATAAAACATCCTGGCGGGGCCGCTGCTTTGTTATTTTCCATCAAAATCAGAAATCGCGGCAATTAAAACTTGACCTCATTGAGGGAGAGGCATTCACTCCGGCCCATTTCCCGCACATGCCCGGTTGCGCGCGCACAGCGTTCCTCATCCGGCAATGCATCAGAACAAAAAGACGGAGCGTTTTTTACCGAACGGAAACGCTCGAGACAGGAGACCATCATGAGCGTCGATACCGCACCCCGATCAACCACCTGGACCTATGTTGACGGTCAATGGCTGCCTGGCAATCCGCCGCTCATCGGGCCGACCTCGCATGCCATGTGGCTGGCCTCTACGGTATTCGATGGTGCACGCTGGTTCGATGGCGTCGCGCCTGATCTTGATCTGCACTGCCAGCGCGTCAATCGCTCTGCCGTCAACATGGGCATGAAGCCGACCATGACCGCCGAGGAAATCGAGGCCCTGGCGCTCGAGGGCGTCAAGAAATTTGATGGCAAGATGGCGATCTATATCAAGCCGATGTACTGGGCCGAACACGGCATGCCCGGCAGCGTCGTTGCACCGGATGCCAGTTCCACCCGGTTTGCGCTCTGCCTTTTCGAAGCGCCGATGGACGCCGGCAAGCCGCTGACGCTCACCGTCTCGCCGCTGCGCCGCCCCTCGCCGGAAACGGCAATGACGGACGCGAAGGCAGGCAGCCTTTATCCGAATAGCGGCCGCGCGATTCTGGAAGCGCGCTCACGCGGTTTCGACAACGCCCTGATGCGGGACATGAACGGAAATGTCGCAGAATCCGCCTCCGCCAACATCTTCATGGTCAAGGACGGCGTCGTTCTCACGCCGGTCCCGAACCGTACCTTCCTTGCCGGCATCACCCGTTCACGCGTGATCGGTCTTCTGCGCCAGGCCGGTTTTGACGTGCGGGAAGCGACGCTTTCGGTTGAGGATTTCCGTGAGGCCGACGAAATCTTCTGCTCCGGCAACTATTCCAAGGTTTCGCCTGTCGTGAAGCTCGACGACCGCGAGCTGCAGGCCGGCCCGGTCGCCCGCAAGGCGCTTGATCTTTATATGGAATGGGCACGTCTAGGCGCAGACGTCTGAATTCTGCATCTATTCGCGTGAAACGGCCATGACAGACATTCGTTCGGTCATGGCCATTTTTTTGCGATGCAAAAAAACCCTGAAAACAGGGGGTAATTTAATCCAATTTTAGAAAACAGAATTGTAGCTTGCGACATCTTCACTTCCGGGCAGCGGGGGCCGCCAGATGTCTTTCAGCATTCGAAATGTACTTGTAGGTTTTTTTCTCACCATCAGCCTTGCACTTGCCGGTTTGGTCGGCAACGAAGCCTGGCGCTCGGTCAATCGCGCCAGCGCCTTTTCTGAGGTTGCGCAGCTTGTCGCGCTCGACAAGCTTCTCTTCAACGCACTTCTGAATTTCCGCAGTGAGCGCGGCGACAGCGCCACCGCGCTCACTGTCGATCCTTCGAAATCGGCGGGCAGCGTCGCCAGCGTGCAGGCGGCGCGTCAGAAGGTGGATGCCGCCATGACGGCCTTTATCGCGCAGTCTCCGTCGATTGCAGATGCGAAGCTCCAGGGGCCGCTCAAGCGCGTGAGCGATGTCTACGCACAGTTCGTCGACCTGCGAAAGAAGGTGGACGCCAATATTTCCCAGCCGCTTGATCGGCGCGAAAACGGCCTCGACAAGACCGTGATGACGCTGGGCGCCGATTTCCTTGCGTCTCTCGAAGCCGGCTCGACTGCGCTGGAAGGCGCCGTCCGTTCGCTGGATCAGGGCCAGACAGGCCTCATCCAGCTGCGATCCTACGGCTGGTCCGCCCGCGCGCTTGGTGGCAGCGCCACCGTTGTCCTCAACGCTGCTGTGGCGCAGAACCGTCCTCTTACCGCCCAGGAAATGCAGCAGCTGGGCGCCTTCGATGCCGGCGCGGCTTTCGCGTGGAAAGCAACGGGCGATCTCGTGGCGCATGAATCGGCGCCGCAATCGCTCAAGGACATCTACGCCACTGCGGACAAGACTTATTTCAAGGGCGATTTCAACGCCCAGCGAACCAAGCTCATCGAAGACCTGAACAATGGCCGCACGCCGTCCTTTACCATGGATAGCTGGCGCACCACCGTCACGGAAAATCTCGGCACGATTGCCAAGATCGCTTCTGCCGCCATGGACGTGCTGGATGCCAACGCCGAGAAGGCGAAACAGGAAGCCTTCACCGATGCGGTGATCTTTCTCGCGGTCTTCGTGGTCACGCTTGCCCTCTGCATTGTCTCGCTCGCCGTCATCGTCGGCCGCGTCACCCGGCCGATCAGCCGGCTGACCAATGCCATGATGGCACTGTCGGGCGGCAATCTAGCAATCGATATCGCTGGCGCAAAACGCGGTGACGAGATCGGCGAGATGGCCCGGGCCGTGGAAGTTTTCCGTGAGGCCGCCATCCGCAATCGGCAGCTGGAGGCGGATGCCGTCGCAAACCGGGAACAGGCCGAACGCGACCGCATCGAGCTGCAGCAGCGTGCCGAGGCCGAAGCCGAAGCACGGCTCAACCAGGCGACGGGTTCGCTGGCAGGCGGCCTGCGCCGCCTCGCCTCGGGCGATATGCTCTGCGAGATCGCCACGCCATTCGCGCCGCAATTCGAGGCGCTACGGCACGATTTCAACAGCTCCGTGCACCAGCTTCGCGAAGCGCTGACCAGCGTCGGCCAGTCCGTGCAGACGGTGAATGGCGGCGCACACGAGGTGTCGTCGGCATCCGACGATCTTTCCCGCCGCACCGAACAGCAGGCCGCCTCCCTGGAAGAGACAGCCGCCGCGCTGGAAGAGATCACCGCCAACGTGTCCGCCACGTCCAAACGCGCCGGCGAAGCGCGCGACACGGTACGGGAAGCGCGGACGAAGGCCGATCTTTCCGGCAAGGTGGTGCGCGATGCCGTTGCCGCCATGGAACGCATCGAACACTCCTCGCGTCAGATCGGTCAGATCATCGGCGTCATCGATGAGATCGCCTTCCAGACCAACCTTCTGGCGCTGAATGCCGGCGTTGAAGCGGCGAGGGCGGGCGATGCCGGCAAGGGCTTTGCCGTCGTTGCACAGGAGGTGCGCGAACTGGCGCAGCGCTCCGCCAATGCGGCCAAGGAAATCAAGCAGCTCATCAATACGTCAGCCGTTGCGGTGGGCGAAGGCGTGAAGCTGGTGGCCGATACCGGCGTCGGGCTTTCCGAGATCGAGCAGCTGGTGCTTTCCGTCAACAGCCACATGGACGCCATCGCCACGGCGGCGCAGGAACAGTCGGCCGGCCTTTCCGAGGTCAACACCGCCGTCAACCACATGGATCAGGCCACGCAGCAGAATGCCGCCATGGTCGAGGAAATGAATGCGGCCGGTGCGGGGCTCGCACAGGAATGCGCCAACCTCCAGGCGCTGCTGGCGCAGTTCCAGCTTGGCCACCAGACCTCGGCCCTGCGGGAGACGGCGAGACAGATGCAGCGCGCTGCAAGCCCGGCCCCTGCGCCGGTCACCTCCGCCCCGAAAGCCCGCCCGATCGCTGCACGCGGCAATGCGGCACTGGCCGTGAAGGGTGACGACTGGACGGAGTTTTGAGAACGAAACTCGTGGACTGAATGTGTGGGTGGAGGCTTGGTTAGGGGCTCCGTCACCCCGGACTGGATCCGGGGTCCAGCGCGATCAAGTCCTTGATCGCGAAAAACTCTCTTCACGGCGCAGACGCGCCGTGGCTGGATGCCGGATCCAGTCCGGCATGACGGATGAGAGAGTACGGTTCCATGTCGTCAACAGGTCGAAGCCGGCCCTCGCAACCGGCGCGGACTTCACGTTTTCCGCACATCCGGCAGTGCTGCGGCAAGCGCCCGCAGCGGCGCAGTCATGTGTTTGTCGCGCCGCATCGCGAGAGCGATCCGGCGTTCGAGCGGCGGATTGAGTGAGCGCCATTGCAGCCCCGATGGAGTGGCGTCCTGTTCCACTGCCATGCGTGGAACGATGGCAAGGCCAAGCCCGGCGCCTGCAAGTTTCTTGATGGCTTCCACGCTGCCGAGTTCCATCGTCGGCTGCACGGCACGACCGCTTGCAGCGAACCATTGATCCACCAGCCTGCGCGTATTGCCGCCCTCGTAGAGCAACAGCGGCTTGGTCGAGAGCACATCTGCGGTGAGCAGCCCTGTGTCCGCGATCATATCTTTCGGGAAGACGGCGACCAGCTCATCGAAATGGATATCGCTGATATCGAGGCTGCGGCCGCTGGCGGGCAGGGCCACCACGGCGGCGTCGATCGTGTTGGCCTCCAGAAGCCGCAGGATATCGTGGGTATTGCCCGTCTGCACCACGATCTCGATGCCGGGCATGGCTGCGCGAATACGCCCCAGAACCGGCGGCAGGAGATAGATGCAGGCGGTGGCGCCCGTGCCGATGCGCAGGCGTCCCGTCACCCCGCTGCGATGCGGCGCGACCGTATCGATGGCGTGCGCCACCTCTTCTGCAATCCGCCTTGCATGAATGAGGAAGTCGCGGCCCGCCGCCGTCGGCTGGGCGCGCCTGCCTACCCTCTCGATCAGCCGCACGCCCAGCTGTTTTTCAAGCAGCCTTATGTGCAGGCTGATGGCCGGCTGCGTCACTCCGGCCTTGTCGGCGGCGGCGGAAAAGCTGCCGAGATCGGCCACATCCATGAAACTTCGCACTTGCCGAAGATCGAGATCCATCATCAAAGAAAACCTTATCGATTGTATAAGACAGATAATCTTTATTTTGGCTGCGCCGCAATGCACAATGACGGTGTGAATGATCCGCAGGACAAGAGAATGACCCTTTCCACCGTTTCCAGCCTTCTGATCCGCCCCTGTGAAGAGGCGGATATCCCAGCCATTACCGAAATTTACCGGGACGCCGTTTTGCATGGCCGCGCCAGCTTCGAGATCGATCCGCCAACGGCGGAAACGATGGCTGAGCGCCGCCGCCTTCTGGTGGAGGGCAATTTCCCCTATCTCGTCGCTGAGCGTGACGGCAAGGTGACGGGATATGCCTATGCCGGCGCTTATCGCGCCCGCCCGGCCTATGGCGCGACGGTTGAGGATTCCGTTTACATCGACCCTTCGATGAAAGGCATGGGTATTGGCCGCAAGCTGCTCGACGCGCTCATCAAGGAGGCGACCGTGCGCGGCTTCCGGCAGATGATCGCCGTCATCGGCGACAGCGCAAATGCGGCTTCGGTCGGCGTACATCGCGCCGCCGGTTTCGAGCACGTCGGAACCTTCAAATCCATCGGCTGGAAACACGGTCAATGGCTGGACACGGTGCTGATGCAGCGCGCACTGGGCGAAGGCGATACCACGCCGCGTTTCTGACCCGCGTCAGGGCTTGGTGGAGCCGGGAATTTCCACCTTCAGCGTATCGCCGGCAAGTTCGCTGCCGAGTTCCACGGCCTTTGTCTTCTTGTCATAGACGCAGATATGGCTGACCGTCACATCCGCGCCCTTCGTCCTGCCGGTCAGGATGGCAAGGCCGTAATTCTCGCTGCCAACGGGATCGACGACGGCCTTGGCGTCATCGATCATGTCTCCGGCTGCGGCAAGACAGGCAGTCTGCACATCCGCCACGAATTCCTTCCACGCATCGTCCGAAGATGCGGACGCAGGCAGGACAGCCGACGAGACGGCAACAAGAAGGGCGGCTGTGTGGATCATCGGGCGTATCATGGAATTTCCTTCCTGCAATCTCGATCAAAAGCGAACCGATAGGGTGGAAAACGGTACGCCAGCGATGTGAAACAAATATGGTGGCGGCCGGCGCGAGAGGAATTTTCTCTTTTGGCGGAACATTTTGATAATTCACAGGTTGCCCAAACAGAGCTTCGCTCCTATGGTCCGCTCACACGGTTTCTAGGAGCGGTAACGCGCTGCAAAAAGGAGTAAAAACCATGGCCTTCGAACTTCCCGAACTCCCCTACGACTACGACGCGCTTGCACCTTACATGTCGCGCGAGACGCTCGAGTTCCATCACGACAAGCACCACAAGGCATATGTCGACAACGGCAACAAGCTTGCAGCTGAAGCCGGTCTTTCCGACCTGTCGCTCGAAGAAGTCGTGAAGAAGTCCTTTGGCACCAATGCCGGTCTCTTCAACAATGCGGCCCAGCACTACAACCACGTTCATTTCTGGAAGTGGATGAAGAAGGGCGGCGGCGGCAACAAGCTGCCGGGCAAGCTTGAGCAGGCTATCGCCTCCGATCTCGGCGGTTACGACAAGTTCAAGGCCGATTTCATCGCAGCCGGCACCACGCAGTTTGGCTCCGGCTGGGCGTGGCTGTCCGTCAAGAACGGCAAGCTCGAAATCTCCAAGACCCCGAACGGCGAAAACCCGCTGGTTCACGGTGCAGAACCGATCCTCGGCGTCGACGTCTGGGAACACTCCTACTACATCGACTACCGCAACCTGCGTCCGAAGTACCTCGAAGCCTTCGTCGATAACCTCATCAACTGGGACTACGTCCTGGAGCGTTACGAAGCTGCTGCCAAGTAAGGCTTGCGACAAGCGTGGTTGCTGATCGAGGCAGCCACCTCTTGCGCGACGTCATCCTCGGCCTTGTGCCGAGGATCCGCGGATGTTCCCTGAAACGGGATGTCAGCAGATGCACCGGGACAGGCCCGAGCATGGCGACGGAAAGCTTGCGGAACCACCTATTGAACACCCGGCTCTCAGGCCGGGTGTTTTGCTTTGGAGCATATTCTGCTCCTGTCACAAGCCTGTCATCCGCCGGGTTTATCGCGGCGCATCATGACTGAAAAAACAACTCCTCTCTTCTCCTTCGGCATAGTCGCCGATCCCCAATATGCCGATATCGATCCGCGTCCCGAGATGGGCCGTCATTATCGCGAAAGTCCCAAAAAGCTCGCGGAGGCGGTGGATGCCTTCAATCGCGAAGATCTGGCCTTCGTCGTGACGCTGGGCGACATCATCGATCGCGGTTTTGAAAATTTCGATGCGATTCTTGCCGTTTACGACCGGCTTCGCCACCGCTCGCTCCTGCTGCCGGGCAA
>NZ_QLNF01000064.1:241683-255857 GCF_003261015.1 Agrobacterium sp. MS2
TCCGCTTCGCCGTGCTTGATGGCAATGACGTCAGCCTTTTCGCCCCACCGGTTGGGGATCCGCGTCGCACCCTTGCTGCCGAGCGGCTGAAGCGCCTCTCGGAAGTAGGCGCAATCAACGCGCAGGACTGGAACGCCTCGCTTGGCGACGAGCAGCTCGACTGGCTGCGGGCGGTTCTGCAAAAGGCGGATGCGGCGGGCGAAAGAGTCATCGTGCTGTGCCACTACCCTGTCTATCCGGAAAACGCCCATAACATGTGGGACGCGCCGCGCATCCTTGATCTTCTCAACGCCCATCCTTGCGCCATCGCATGGTTCAACGGCCATAACCATGAAGGCAATTACGGCGTATCGGGCAATACACATTTCGTGAATTTCAAGGGCATGGTCGACACGCCCGACCAGAACACCTTCGCCATCGCCGATGTCTTTGCCGACCGAATCGCCATTCGCGGTTTCGGGCGGGAGGAGGATCGCCTCTTACGGCTGTGAGTAAGGGATGGCCGGCTGGTTGCTCTGCCAGCCGGCCATCCACAATTGCCGCAGCTTCTCGCCTTCGAGCTTGAAGAAGCTGCCGGTCGCCTGGCAGCTCTGCACCCGGTCCGAGCGGAAATTGCGGATCGCCTGCCGCAGCTCGCACCAGGCGACAATATTCACGGTTTCGGAATAGTAGATCACCGCGATTGGCCGAACCCGCCGCCGCGTTTCCGCGCCGGCTTCATCGCGATAGATGATTTCCAGCGTCTCCTCGTCGCGCACCGCACGCCTGACCGTCGAGAGATCAAGTCCTGCCGGTGCCGGCGCGATGCTGCCCCAGGCGTGGAGGGCATTGGCGGAAAGGGTCTTTGACAGCGGTTCGGGCAGAGACGCGGCAATCTTGTCGCTCGCCTTCTTCGCGGCCCGGCGCAATTCCATATCGCCGGTGCGGTCGACCATGGCGAGCGCCAGCACGATTGCCTCGGTTTCCTCGATGGAAAACATCAGTGGCGGCAGGTTGAAACCGGGCCGGAGAATATACCCCACGCCGCGTTCCCCTGCGATGGGCACACGCATGGTCTGAAGCGCTGCCATATCGCGATAGACCGAGCGCACTGTTATCTCCAGCATGTCGGCAATCGTCTGCGCGGTCACCGGGCGGCGCGCCAGCCGCAAAATCTGGATGATCTCGAACAGTCTTGAGGCCTTGCGCATTGCCGTCTTCCCGATGGATTTTCCCACGCAACTGACACAACGCTGTCAGTTGGCGTTCCCTATAAACGGAAAAATACATTGAGAAACATGGGGTTTCTCGAATGCACCTCTATCCGGTATGAAAGATACTGACATGACTTATGCCGAAAATCTCTGGCTTTTCTTTGTTGTCCTGTTCGGCATCATCATCCTGCCGGGCATGGACATGCTCTTCGTGCTGGCAAGCGCGCTGACAGGTGGCAGGAGAACCGGCCTTTCCGCCGCCGTCGGCATGAGCGCCGGCGGCATCGTGCATTCGCTGTATGGCGCGCTGGGTGTCGGCATGCTTGCCGCATGGATGCCGTCGCTGTTCCTGCCGCTGCTTGTCGTCGGCGCGGCTTACATGGTCTGGATCGGAATCGGCCTGGTGCGCAGTGCGATTGTCGTGAACGGCGATGAGGCTGAGGCAAGCGCTTCGGTGAAAAAGGCATTCTGGCGGGCGGTGTTGACCTGCCTGTCAAACCCGAAGGCCTACCTGTTCATGATGGCCGTCTACCCACAGTTTCTCAAACCCGCCTATGGGCCGATCTGGATGCAGGGGCTGGTGATGGGTGCGATGGTGGCGGTAACGCAGTTCACCGTTTATGGCGCGCTGGCGCTGACGGCGGATAGAAGCCGCGCATGGCTCGTTTCCTCTCCCGCGGCTACGATCGTCATCGGCCGCATCGCCGGTTTCATGCTGATCGCCGCAGCACTTCTCACATTGTGGGAAGCCTTGTCTTAGGCTTCTGTTTTCACGATGGAATTCACCGCAATGTGACTTCTTTTCGCCATGTGGAAAGGGCATCCTCGCGGCGTTCCATCAAGCGTCCGGCGCCCGCCGGAATCAAGGAGAGAGTGTATGAAACTGAAAACAATCGCAGCGGCCACGCTGTTCGGCTGTCTTTGCGCCGGAGCGGTCTATGCTGCCGGCGAAGTCGAAAAACGTGAAGGCATGATGAAGCAGATCGGTGGCTCCATGGGAGCGCTCGCCGCCATCTCCAAGGGCCAGAAGCCTTTCGACGCCGAAGCCGTCAAGGCCGCCGTGACGACCATCAGCACCAATGCCAAGGCTTTCCCCGACCAGTTCCCCGCCGGCACCGAGACCGGCAGCGCGGCAGCGCCCGCGATCTGGGAAAACTTCGAGGACTTCAAGGCCAAGTCCGCCAAGCTCGGCGCAGATGCGGATAAGATTCTCGCCAATCTCCCCACCGATCAGGCGGGTGTAACCACCGCCATGCAGACGTTGGGCGCCGATTGCGGCACCTGCCACCAGACCTATCGCCTGAAGAAATAATCGAACGAGTTTGAAACGCCGCTCCCGGGCGGCGTTTTTCCGTCACGAATGACACCTGACCTTGTCAGGGGAGAATGGGGAGAGGGGCATGTCTTCCATTTGGACGAAGCTTGTGGGCGGGATCGTGGTCGCGGCCGTTGCGGGCTACGGGATTTTCGCATGGGTGACCGCGCCGCAGCGCCAGGCGCCCAGCCATTGGGTGAGCCTCGGTGAGCCTGATCTCGCCAATGGCGAGACGCTGTTCTGGGCGGGCGGCTGCGCAAGCTGTCATGCCGCGCCGGATGCTAAGGGTGAAGCGCTGTTGACGCTTTCAGGCGGGCAGGCACTGAAAAGCCCCTTCGGCACCTTTCATGTTCCAAATATTTCGTCTGATCCGCAGCACGGCATCGGCGGCTGGACGCTGGCGGAATTTGGCGATGCCATGACGCGCGGTGTGGGAAAGAACGGCGAACATCTCTACCCCTCCTTCCCCTATGCCTCTTATGCCCGGATGACGCAGAAAGACATCAATGACCTCTTCGGTTATCTGAAGGCCCTGCCGGCGAGCCAGAACGATGCGCCCGACCACGATCTGCCGTTCCCCTTCAACATGCGCATGGCGCTCGGCGGCTGGAAGTTCCTGTATTTCGACCCTTCGGCACCGCCGCGCGTCGAGCTGGCCAATGCCAATGCCGAACTTCTGCGTGGCCAATATCTGGTGGAAGGTCCGGGCCATTGCGGCGAATGCCACACGCCGCGCAATGCGCTCGGTGGCTTCCTGAAGGGCAAGTGGCTGGCCGGCGGCCCCAATCCGGAAGGCGAAGGCCGCATTCCGGACATTACCCCCGGCTCGCAAAGCATCGGAAGCTGGGCCGAGGCCGATATTTCGAGCTATCTCGAAACCGGCTTCACCCCGGAATTCGACAGTGTCGGCGGTTCCATGGTGAAGGTGCAGCAGAACATGGCGCATCTGACAGCCGAGGACCGCGACGCGATCGCCGCTTATCTGAAGGCGATCCCGGCGCGCTGAGGGTCCCGTTGGCATGCGTGCCCATTGACTCCCGTCCCCACGCGGCGGATAACAACCCTGTGATGGTTCCTTCCGGGCGTTCCGGAAGGTGAAAAGGGAACACGATAGGGAGAAATCCTCATTCGTGGCTGCCCCCGCAACTGTGAGCGGAGAGCCTGAAACGAAATGCCACTGGCAGACCCTTCGACCGAACCGGCGTTTCCGGTTGAGGCGAGGTGATGCCGGGAAGGTGTTTCAGGTTTTGACCCGTAAGCCAGGAGACCTGCCATCACGGAAATGTCCATGCCGGCGGGGTGTCCGGAAGAGCGGAATGTCAGGGTGGCAAGATCGATGCCCCCTGTGTCAGTCTCGTATCCCCGTGGTGAAGTGTATCGCAGGCGGTCGCATGGTTTTGCCGTTCGACCGCATCCAGAGGCGCGGGGTCGCGCCGGAGAGGGGTCACCATGTCCATCCACCAGAATACGGCCAATTCAGCCGTTTCAGCAAAAACGGGCAGCTTCGCGCAATCGCTGACGGCGATCGTGCTTGGCCTGTTCGTTGTCGGTTTTGTCGGTTTCTCGCATGTGGAAGCCGTTCACAATGCCGCTCATGACACGCGTCATGCCAATGCCTTCCCCTGCCATTGAGGGGAATGTCATGTCGTCTTTTCGCAATATCGTCTTTACCGCCGTTCTCGTCGGCATCCTCGGCGGCTTAGCCGTTTCAGCCATGCAGGCCTTCGGCACTACGCCGCTCATCCTTCAGGCAGAGACCTATGAGGGCGCGGGCGGTGAAGCTGCCCACAGCCACGAGGCCACGGCGCCCGGTGCTGTGGTTCCCGCCCACGAGCACAATGAAGAGGCCTGGACTCCGGCCGATGGTTTCGAACGCACTGCCTATACGGTTGCCGCCAATGTCCTGACCGCGATCGGTTATGCGCTGGTGCTGACCGGACTGATTTCGCTGCGCGGCACCAATGGCGGCTGGCGTGAGGGGCTTTTGTGGGGCGTTGCCGGATTTGTCGCCGTCATGCTCGCCCCGATGATCGGCCTGCCGCCGGAACTGCCGGGCAGCCCCGCCGCAGCACTTGAGGCACGGCAGATCTGGTGGCTCGCAACCGTTGCCGCAACAGCCGGCGGCATCGCGCTGATCGCCTTCCGTCGCGAACCCTGGGCCATCGTCCTTGCGCTGGTGCTGATCGTCGCGCCGCATGTGGTGGGTGCGCCCCTGCCGCCGGAAGGCGAACATGCACTGGCGCCGCTGCCGCTGGAGCGTCAGTTCATCGTCGCCGCTACGGTTACAAGCTTCGTCTTCTGGGCTTTGCTCGGAACATTGAGCACGTTTTTCCTCAAGCGCTTCCAGTCGGCCTAAGTCATGGAGGACGCAGCGGATTGGAGTGAGGAACTCGATGCGCTGCGTTTTGCAGTTCCCGGTCACGGCGCTTACTGCGCCGTGCATCGTCTCGCCTTCAAGGCGGTACTGGGCCCGAGCCCGGCGGATGAGGCGGCTCTTGCCTTTTTCCAACACCATCAGGCCGCCTTTGTGGCGGCGGCACTCGCCAAGATCAAACGTGCAAATTTACCCGCCGGCCGCAGCCTGCATCTGAACAGCCGCGATATTCGCCGGGCGATTGCCGGGGAGGGCGGCGATCACACAGCACGTGTGTGCCGGGTGCTGGATCAGCGATAATCATCGCTGTTCTCACCTCCGTCATCCCGGCCCTGAGCCGAAATCCATCCAGCCCAAGTCCTTGGGCTGAAAGAAGTCATCTCGCCGCGCAGATGCGCGTCGGCTGGATTCCGGCTCAAGGCCGGAATGACGGGGAGTAGGGGAGTGCAAACAACCGAGGCGGCTATGCCTCAGCGATGCTCCGCCGCAAAAACCTGAAGTTCGGCCTCGGCTTCCGGACCAAAGAGGCCGAGGCTTTTCAGAATTTCCACCGCGAAACTGACTGGCGCGCTGCCGGCCGCGGTAATGATGCCGCCATCGTTGACCGCTTTCGGCTGGTCGCGGTAAAGCGTCTCGCCGCCATAGGCCGAATAGGCCCTGTGCGAAGCCAGCGAATTGCCGGTATGGGCAACGGCGTTCAGAACGCCCGTGCCTGCCAGCGCACTTGCCGCCGCGCAGATGCCGGCCACCAGTCGGTTCTTCTCGCGAAAGCGGCGCACCAGTTCGCCGAGATCGGCAGCTGTTCCCTTTTCCCAGCTCAGGCCTCCGGGAATAACCAGCGCATCGATGTCAACGGCATCGAGCGCGTCATAGGATGTATCCGGCGTCACCTTCAGCCCGCCCATCGAGGTTACCGGCCGTCCGTCCGGCGTGGCATAGACGATCTCGACACCGAGATAGCTGCGCGCCGCGGCGGCAAGCAGCGCCGGCTCCCAGTCAGCAAAATCCTGGGCGAGCGCAATGGCGATCCGTGTCATGGTCGTCTCCGTGTTTTTTAATCAGGCGATGGACTGCATATAGCGCATGCCGGTCACCGGGCGAGGCGCGAAATCCATGTTTTCGTAGAAACGATGCGCCGCCACATTGCCGGTCGTGGCACTGACGGAAAGATAGTCGCAGCCGAGACGCTTGGCGATATCGCGGGCCCGGGAAACCAGATGCTGGCCGGTGCCATGGCCACGATGGCCGTCGCGCACGAAGAGATGATGGAGTTCGAGCCCGCGGCGGCCCTCTTGCGCCCTGTAGAGCGGCAGAAGCAGGGCGTAACCGATCAACGCGCCATCGGCCTCGGCCACGAGACCGTGCACCCAGGGCAGCGGGCCGAACAGGTCGCGCTCCAGTTTCGCCGGCGTGATCGCCGCCGCATCGCCGTGGTAGGAGGCCAGCAGCGTGATCATCTCGTTGAGTTCGGGCAGATCCGTCTTGCGCGCGCCACGGATGATGACGACGGGCGGTCTTTCCAGTGTCAGGGAGCTATCTTCGGTCATTTTTCGGTCCTTTGGTCTTATCGGTGCCGTCAGGACGTTTGAAAACAACAAAGCCGCCTGACGGCGGCTTGTTGACAATATGATCTGTCGAGCCGCCCTTAGAGGAAGGCCCAAAAATACGAGCAGGAGATGGGTGCGCGTTCGTTGATCATGGAAAATGAAATGCGCCCGAATCCGCCGTCTGTCAAGCGGCTCAATTCGCAAATCGCGCAATTGCCGACAGGATTGCGTCTTCCATGCCCGCATCGCCCGTCGAATGGCCAGCGCCATCGATGGTAACAAGCTCGCTTCCCGGCCACGCCTCGGCAAGTTCGAAAGCGGTGACGGGCGGCCCCTGCAAGTCGCGCATGCCCTGAATGAGTATCCCGGGAATACCGGCGAGGTCTCCGGCATTGCGCAGAAGCGCGCCATCATCCAGCCAGGCCGCATGGTGGAAATAATGGGCGCAGAGGCGGGCGCGGGCGAGAATATACGCGCTGTCGCGCCATTTCTCCGGAAAGGCCGAAATGCCCTCCGCGCTGATCGAGCGCGCCTCCCACAGGTGCCACTCTAAGGCGGCCTTTGCGCGCACGGCGGGATCGGGATCATTCAGAAGCCGGCGATAGGCGCCGACCGGATATTGCCTGGACATGTCATCGGGGATCGCGGCGATGAAACGCTGCCACTGCTGCGGCAGAAACATTGCCAGCCCCTTGTACAGCCAGTCGATTTCCCTCTGCCGGGTGGTGGTGACGCCGGCCAGAACCATGCAGCGAACATGGTCTGCATGGCGCTGTGCGTAAGCGAGGGCCAGCGTGGAGCCCCATGAACTGCCGTAGATCAGCCAGTCTTCCACCGCGAGGGCACAGCGAATGGCCTCCATGTCATCGATCAGATGATGCGTGGTGTTATGCTCAAGACTATCAGCGGCGTTTGGCGTGCTTTGACCGCAGCCGCGCTGGTCGAACTGGACGATGCGGAAAATGGCGGGATCGAAATAGCGTCGCGCTGTCGATGACAATCCTGAACCAGGTCCTCCATGCAGCAGGATCGCAGGCCGCCCCGCCGGATTGCCGGCAATCGTCACGTGCAGCCGATGGCCCTCGGAAACATCAAGGAAAATCGTGTCTGATGGCGTGATTTCAGGGAAGAGCTCGGCCATCTGACGTCCTTTTTTCAGGCGGGCAAGAGGCGATTATCGGGTACAGGTGACATTCGAATGTCAGCCTCTTCTCGGCTCAATGCTCCCCCTCGCACATGCCGTGATCGGAAAGCGCGCGGATGACATAACAGTCCTCGATGGAATGGCCGTGGCAATGGGAGACGATCCGCTCCAGCTCGTGTTCCAGCTTCTTCAGGCTGGCGATTTTTTCCCGCACATCGGCAAGATGTTCGGCGGCGATGCGGTCTGCACCCTCGCACGGCATTTCCCGGTGCTGGCTGAGCGCGATCAACTCGCGAATGGCGTCTATGTTCAGGCCGAGATCGCGCGCGTGGCGGATGAAGGCCAGCCGTTCGAGATCGGATTTTTCGTAGCGGCGTTGGTTGCCCTCCGAACGATCCGCCTCGCGGATGAGGCCCATCTGCTCGTAATAGCGGATCGTCGGCACCTTGACGCCGGTGCGTTTGGACAGTTCACCGATGGACAGCATGGCTTTCTCCATATCTCCAGTCTCTAGAGATATGGCTTTTCGGCCCGTCGTTCAATGGGGTCAGGCGGCGTCCTCCACGCCGAGTGCCTGGGCAAGCGCCTTCAGAACCTGCGATTCGAGGCTTGCCATATCGGGCTGTGTGGAGGCGGCCACATCAGCGTTGACGCCGGTTGCGGCGGAGGCACCGCTATCCATGTTCCAGAGGGCCGCAGCCAGGCTCGCGGAAGCGCTGGCGAGCGGTGCCACGGACGTGGCGACATTGCCGGCCACCGAAATGGCGCGATGGGCCGCCCGCGTCAGCTCCTGCAAAGCCTCGGTGGTGGACTGTGTCTCCCTGCTCCGCGCCGGCTCGATGCTCCGGGCAGGAGAGGTGAAATTGATGCTGCTGGTTGCTGCAATAGTCGTCATGACTGAGTCCCCTAAGTTCTGATGGGTGTTTTTTAATGCCCGAAACATTCGCGAGGATTGCGTCTCACACGACTTGCGCAAAAAACATGGGAAATATACTATACCCCCCTATAGTATATGAGGTCGGCCATGTCCCATACCATCCGCAACAAGGAAAAGCTTCTCGCCCGCATCCGCCGCCTGAAAGGGCAGATGGAAGCGGTCGAACGTGCGCTCGATGATGCCAAGCCCTGCGGCGAGGTGCTGCAGCTGCTCGCTTCGGTACGCGGCGCGCTTTCGGGCCTGACGGGGGAGGTAATGCAGGAGCATCTGCACGAGCACGTGGTGCATGCCGAAAATGAAGACGAACGGGCGCGGGCGGCGGAAGAGCTGGCCCAGGTGCTAAAGACCTACATCCGGTAAAACCGACAGGATTAAGCGACATGACGACGACATCCGAATACCGCGCAGCAGCCGGTCACGACCATGTTTTCCTTGGCCAGAACCACGAGCGCAATGAAAGGCGCGTCTGGATGGTCATCGCGCTGACCGCGGCGATGATGGTGGCGGAAATCGTCGCCGGTCACTGGTACGGCTCCATGGCGCTAACGGCGGATGGCTGGCACATGTCCACCCATGCGGGCGCGATGCTGATTTCGGCACTCGCTTATCTCTATGCCCGCCGCGAGGCCCGCAACCCACGCTTCACCTTCGGCACCGGCAAGTTCGGCGATCTCGCGGGTTTTGCCAGCGCCATCGTGCTGGCGGTGGTGGCGTTGCTGATTGCCGTGGAAAGCGGGATGCGCCTCGTCAGTCCCGTCGAGATCGATTTCAACCAGGCCATCCTCGTCGCCATCATCGGCCTTGCCGTCAATCTTCTCAGCGCCGTGCTTTTGAAGGATGACCATCACCACGATCATGGCCACGGCCACGGTCATGCCCACGGCTCACATGCCCACCACGGGCACGGCAGCCACGCCCACCATGATCACGGGTCCCATGCCGAGCACCATGCCGGGCACGGGGCAAAGGGCGGCCGGGACAATAATTTGCGCGCTGCCTATCTGCATGTGCTGGCGGATGCGCTGACCTCGGTTCTGGCAATCGTCGCGCTGCTGCTCGGCAAGTGGAACGGCTGGTCGTTCCTTGATCCGTTGATGGGTATCGTTGGCGGTCTGGTGATTGCCCGCTGGTCATGGGGCCTGATCCGCTCCACGGCGACAACCCTGCTTGACGCGCTGCCGCCGGCTGAGGATCTGCCGCAGGAAATCCGTGAAAGCGTGGAGACGGAAGAGGATCGCATTACCGATCTGCATGTCTGGCAGGTGGGGCCGGGGCATCACGCCGCCATCGTGGCGATCCTTTCGCAGGCGCCCAAAGCACCGGCATTTTATAAGCAGAAACTTGCCGCCATACATGAACTCTCGCATGTGACGGTGGAAGTCAGCCCCGCAAGAGGCTGATTGGAATCGCCTATTCGGTATATTCCGAATAGGCGCTGCGTACCCATTCAGCCTGCGCTTCCGCCTTGTCCTCGGCGGACGCGGTGGCCGCATCCTGATAGGCCGGCGCGCTGCCGTTGCCGACGGCCCATAGAACATTGGCCAGCGACTGGGAAAGAATGGTGCTGGAAACGGTGGGGTTGCCGGGGCCGCGTTTTACCGCCTGCTCCTCCGGCGCGCTTTGGGCGCTGCCAGCTTTTTCGATGTCGCGGATGCGACCTTGATAGTTATATCCGCCAATATTGCTTTCGATCTGCATGTCGGTGATTCCGCGTTCAAAAGTTAACGAATGGTTAACGGCGGCGACTTGTCCGAAACTTGCGCTTGCTGCGCTGCAGCGACTGTCGAGGGTTGACAGCCGGCGAAGTAGTGCTTCGTTTTGGCATAGTGAAGACGGGGCAGGAGGCAATTGCGAGCTTTGTGCCTCGCGGCATTGCAGTCCGGTTTAAATTTCTGGCGCCGTGAATACCTCACTCCCGTCATTCCGGCCTTGAGCCGGAATCCAGCCGACGCGCGTCTGCGCGGCGAGAGAGTCCTTTCAGCCCAAGGACCTGGGCTGGCTGGATACCGGCTCAAGGCCGGTATGACGGAAAGAGGAAATCTCGCGGACGCGGCCAATCCGTCCGGTACCGGATTACGCCGTTTCCTTCTCCACCGACATAACCGTTTCCTGGAGCTTTTCCGGCTCCTCCGCCTTCACCTCCGCCTCAACCTCCTGCGGTGCGGGCGTCACCATCGCAGCCACCAGCGTATCAAGCCCGATGCTGCCGACCGGCTTACCGTCCTCGTCCACCACATGGGCCTGCGTCTCGTTGGCTTCCGACATGTCGCGGGCGATGGTTTCGAGCGTTGCGGTCTCGGGGACCGGCATGCCCTCTGGCTTGCTCTCCAGCGGCTCCATGACAGTGTTTGCCTGCAACACGCGGCCACGATTGACATCGCGCACGAAGTCGGTGACGTAACCATCGGCCGGCGAAAGGATGATGCTCTGGCCGTCGCCCTGTTGCACCACTTCGCCGTCTTTGAGGATGGCGATATGGTCGCCAAGCCGCAAAGCCTCGTCGAGATCATGGGTGATGAATACAACGGTCTTCTTCAGCTCCTGTTGCAGATCGAGCAGCATGGTCTGCATATCCACACGGATGAGCGGATCGAGCGCCGAATAGGCCTCATCCATCAGGAGAATATCGGCGTCATTGGCAAGCGCCCGGGCAAGGCCGACGCGCTGCTGCATGCCGCCGGAAAGCTGGTTCGGATAATAATCCTCGTAACCGGCAAGGCCGACACGCTCCAGCCAGTAACGGCCCTTTTCCTCGCTTTGCTTGCGCGGTACGCCCTGGATATCGAGGCCGTAGACGCTGTTTTCGAGTACCGTGCGATGCGGCAGAAGGCCGAATTTCTGGAACACCATCGCCGTCTTGTGGCGGCGGAATTGCCTGAGCGCCGAGGCGCTCATGCCGCAGATATCCTCGCCGTCATAAAGAACTTCGCCGGCGGTCGGGTCGATCAGCCGGTTGATGTGGCGGATCAGTGTCGATTTGCCGGAGCCTGACAGCCCCATGACGACGGTGATCTTGCCGCCCGGCATGGTGATGTTGATGTTGTTGAGGCCGAGAACGTGGTTGTGCCGGTCGTTCAGCTCGACCTTGTCCATGCCCTTACGCACCGCTTCGAGGTACTTCTCGGGATGCTTGCCGAAGATCTTGTAAAGATTCCTGATTTCGATGCTTTTAGCCATGGGAGACCTCGCGGTATTTCTGCAGACGCTTGCCGAAAGCCTGGCTCGCCCGGTCGAACATGATGGCGATGGCGACCAGAGCGAAACCGTTCAGGAAGCCCACCGTGAAGAACTGGTTGTTGATGGCCTGCAGCACATTCTTGCCAAGCCCGCCGACACCGACCATGGAGGCGACGACGACCATGGCGAGCGCCATCATGATGGTCTGGTTGATGCCCGTCATGATGGTCGGCAGCGCCAGCGGCAGCTGCACGTTGAACAGCTTCTGACCGTTGGAGGAGCCGAAGGCGTCTGCCGCCTCAAGCACTTCGCGATCAACGAGGCGGATGCCGAGGCTGGTCAGGCGAATGACGGGTGGAATGGCATAGATCACCACTGCTATCAGGCCCGGAACCTTGCCGATGCCGAAAATCACCACCACGGGGATGAGATAAACGAAACTTGGCAGGGTCTGCATCACGTCGAGCACGGGATTGATGAGGCGTTGCAGGCGTTCGGAACGACCCATCAGAATGCCGAGCGGCAGGCCGATGACGATGGCGATCAGGGTAGCGATGGCGACGATGGAGAGCGTCGTCATGGCATCGCGCCAGAGGCCGACCGCGCCGATCATCAGCAGGGAAATGGCGGTGCCGCCTGTGATCTTGAAGCTGCGTCCGGCCAGATGCACGATGGCGAGAATGACCAGCATGGTGATGATCCACGGCGTCTGGATGAACAGACGCTCCGAGGAATTGAGGAAAAGCTGCAGCGGGTGAACGACGACGTCGATCGCATCGCCGTAATTGCGCACGATATCGCGAAACCCGTCATCGATGGTTTTGCGAGCCACGCGCATGGTGGAGTTGTCGATTGCCGGGAACTTGCAGAGCAGGTCCGGCAGGTAGGTGCAGAGGGCCATTATTGTTGTTTTCCCTTTGGGTTGTTGGGGAATGGTGCGGCGGAGGTTGGTGCGTGCGGGCACCCCCCTCTGTCCTGCCGGACATCTCCCCCTCAAGGGGGGAGATCGGCAGGGCGCACCCTTTCCAAAATCTCAACGTAAGCGACAGGCGAGACCTCCGCCGCAGGTCGATCTCCCCCCTTGAGGGGGAGATGCCCGGCAGGGCAGAGGGGGGTAAGCGGCTTGCGCCAACCCCGCCTCCCGTCACATCGAAGCCTTGATCTTCTCAGCCACCTCGGGCGAAACCCACTTCGTCCAGAGTTCCTCATGGTTCTCGAGGAAATACTCGGCCCCATCTTCATTGGTGCCCTGATTTTCATCCATCCACGCCAGAACCTTGGCAACGGTGTCGTTGTCCCACTGCCGCTTGCGGATGTAGTCAATGGAAGGGCCCGCCTTTTCGGCGAAATCCTTGGTCACGACGGTGAAGACCTCGGCCACCGGATAGGCATTTGGCTTGGGATCGGCGCAATCGGGCTTGGCGATGCAATTGTCGTAAGCCGCCCGGTCAAGCGGAACGCCATCGTCCAGCTTCACCATATCGTATTTGCCGAGAATGGCCGTCGGAGCCCAATAATAGCCGAGCCAGCCCTGCTTCTTTTCGTAGGCATTGGAAATAGAGCCATCCAGACCGGCCGCGGAGCCGGTATCGATCAATGCAAAGCCCTTTTCATCAGCCTTGCGGGCCTTGAACAGGTTGGCGGTGGTTGGCTGGCAGCCCCAGCCGGGCGGGCAGCCGAACACGGCGCCCTTGCTGGCGTCTTCAGGTGCGGGAAACAGTTCGGGATGTTTCAGCGCATCCTCGACGGTCTTGATGTCTGGATGTTCGTCGGCGAGATATTTCGGAATCCACCAGCCTTCAACGCCGCCTTCGCTCAGGATTTTGACTTCCTGAATGAGATTGCCGCTCTTGACGGCTTCCTCGTAGGGGGTGCCAAGTGTGTTCACCCACATTTCGGGCGCCATGTCGGGCTGGCCCTTTTCATTCATGGAGGTGAAAGTGGGGGTGGTGTCGCCGCTGACGACATTGACCGTGCAGTCATAGCCGTTTTCCATGATGAACTTGTCGACGTAGGCCGCGACACCGGCGGATGCCCAGTTCATTTCGGCGATGGTGATGCTGCCGCAGCTGTCTGCGGCATTGGCGGAAGATGCTGCACCGGCAGCGATGGTAAAGCCCGTTACGAGAATGGTCGAGGCCAGGAGTTTCTTCATGAGGAGACCTCCAAGTCTGATGCAGTGTTTTCATTTGGCAAAGCGGGAGCACTGCAAAGCCCGGATTGCCAAGGGCGAACTGACATGGCGCGTGGAGATGCCGAAAATCCGGCGAGAGAATATCCGCAGAACAAGCCGCGAGATTGCCGCGGAAACTGCGGCGAAAAGGCGCATGAATATGTCAATGCCGTGCATAATACGGCCAAAAAGTGATAATGCAACGCGGCAATGCGCAGGGCAGCCATTCAGGTGATCTATGGAGCGATTTTCCTGTTCGGTTAATACATGGCATGTATTTCATTATTCAGTAGAAAATATCGACTATACAGTAG
>NZ_QLNF01000064.1:255867-260416 GCF_003261015.1 Agrobacterium sp. MS2
GTTTAAATAAGAAATTTTCGCCGCAATTTGTGGAAAAAATAATCTGAAATCTTTTTTCGCGAGGTATTTTTGTGCGAAACGATGCGGGCGGCAGCCTAGGCCGCCCGCATCGGGCATCAGACGGCGTCCTTGCTGGCTACCTTCAGCGCGAAGGCGTATTCGAAGGCTATTTCCTCCAGCCGCTGGAAGCGGCCCGACTTGCCACCATGGCCTGCCGCCATGTTGGTCTTGAGCAGGACCGGCGCTTCACCCGTGGTCTTTTCGCGCAGCTTGGCCACCCATTTGGTCGGCTCCCAATAGGTCACACGCGGATCGGTGAGGCCGGAAAGCGCCAGAATCGGCGGGTAAGGCTTCGCACCGACATTGTCATAGGGGCTGTAGGCGGCGATCCAGCCATATTCCTCTGCCGATTCCAGCGGATTGCCCCATTCCGGCCATTCCGGCGGCGTCAGCGGCAGCGTGTCGTCCAGCATCGTTGTCAGCACGTCCACGAAGGGAACGGCGGCGATGATGCCGGCAAACTTCTCCGGCGCCATGTTGGCGACGGCGCCCATCAACATGCCGCCGGCAGAACCACCTTCGGCGATGATGCGCTCGTAAGACGTGAAGCCTTCCTGAACGAGATGATCGGCAGCGGCAATGAAGTCTTTGAAGGTGTTCTGCTTGTGCTCCATCTTGCCGGTTTCGTACCACTCGAAACCCTTGTCCTTGCCGCCGCGAATATGGGCGATGGCATAGATGAAACCACGGTCCGCCAGAGACAGCGTCGTGGTGGAGAAGGAAGCGGGAATGGTGATGCCGTAAGCGCCGTAGCCATAGAGCAGGCAGGGAGCGGAACCGTCGAGCGCCACGTCCTTGCGGTAAAGCAGGGAGACCGGCACCAGCTCACCATCATGCGCAGGGGCCATGATGCGGCGGGTGATGTAATCATCAGGATTGTGGCCCGAGGGCACTTCCTGCGTCTTCAGAAGCGTGCGTTCGCGCGTCACCATGTCGTAATCAAACAGCTGGCTCGGCGTCGTCATCGAGGAATAGGAGAAACGGATGACGTCGGTGTCATATTCCGCCGCGCCATGCAGGCCGAGCGAATAGGCCTCCTCGGCAAAAGCGATGGAATGTTCCTCGCCGGTGCGGCGGTCGCGGATGACGATGCGCGGCAGGCCGTCACGGCGCTCCAGCCATATCAGATGGCGGGCATAGGCATCGACGGAGAGGATCAGCCGGCCCGGCTCATGCGGCACCACCTCTTTCCAGTTTTCCTTGCCGGGCGCCGTGACCGGGGCTTCCACAATGCGGAAATCCTTGGCATCGCCGTCATTGGTGAGGATGAAGAAGACATCGCCGCCTTCGCACATCGAATATTCGATGCCCTCTTCGCGTTCCGCCACGATGGCCGGTTCGGCGGTCAGGTCTTTCGTGGAGAGAATGCGATATTCGCTGGTCTCATGATCGTGAATGTCGATGAAGATGAAATCATCGAGAACGGACGCACCGACACCCACGAAGAAACCGGGATCCTTCTCCTCATAGACCAGCCGGTCGGCCGATTGCGGCTCACCGATAATATGGTGGAAGACCTTGGAAGGGCGGTGGTTCTCGTCCTGCAGCGTATAGAAGAAGCTCTTGCCATCGGGCGCCCATGCGCCGCCGCCGCCGGTGTTTTCGACGATATCGGCAAGGTCCTCGCCGGTTTCGAGGTTACGGATGCGCAGGGTGAAATATTCCGAGCCCTTGTCGTCATAACCCCAGATGCCGTGTGTGTGATCGGAAGACTGGTCGAGACCGGCAAGACGGAAATAATCCTTGCCCTCGGCTTCTTTGTCGCCGTTCAAAAGCACCTGTTTCTCACCGCCGCCGCGCGGGGTGCGGAAATAATGCGGCTGCTCGCCGCCGGTCACGAAAAGCGTGCCATAGGCATAAGGCCCGTCATTGACCGGCACGGAGGAATCGTCCTGCTTGATGCGGCCCTTCATCTCCTCGAAAAGCTTCTCCTGAAGCGCCTTGGTGTCGCCCATGGCCGCTTCCATATAGGCGTTTTCCGCCTCCAGATGGGCGCGGATCGCCGGGTCGAGAATGGAGGTGTCCTTGAACATGGCCTGCCAGTTATCGGCCCGGAACCATGCGTAATCGTCGGTGCGGGTAATGCCGTGATGCGTATCCTGAACGGGCCGTTTTTCGGCGGTCGGGGCGGCGGGCAGGTTTTTGAAAATCGGCAATGGAAACTCGCTTTCCTGTAAAAATTCTTGAGCGGCACCAAGATGTAGAGCGGGGCTTGCGGCCGATCAAGTTTCAAATCTCCACAGGCGGAATGGCGTTCGGGCACAATTTCGTCAGCTTTCGATCACATTTTGGCAATATCCGGCAAATCAGCGATGATGCGTGCCGCCCGCTGGCACGCCATCCATCGTCAAGAACAAACGAAAAAACTGACAGGACCCCATGCGAAAGCTTCTTCCCGCTGCCCTTTCTGCCTTTTTCCTTGGCTTGCAGACCCTTACCCCCGCTTTTGCGATTGATGCCAGCGTCATGCGGCAGTTGAACGCGCTTGCTCCCGAGGAGCGTCTGGAGCAGCGTTGCGACATTGAGGCGATGGAGCGGATAGCAACCGAGCAGAAGGGCATGAAGCCGGACAAGGTGATCGCCTATACGTTCGGTGATCCGGAAGTGGGAAAAAACTCCATCAAGGCGCCGGGCGCGGTCTTCAGAAGTTCGGGCGAATGGTACAAGCTCAGATACAAGTGTCAGCTGAAGAGCGATAGTCTCAGCATCCAGTCCTTCGACTACCGTGTGGGCGACAAAATTCCCGAGGAGCAGTGGAAGAAGTTGTATCTTTATGACTGATCACGGAATTTTTCGGTTTCGAACCGGCGTTTAGCCGCCGCTTTGTTGCCCCGTCGCAACCGGCTCTGTAACCCTGACATCTGATCGAAGTGAGGGGCACAGACATGGCGAGACGATTCAAGGGACTTTCTGCTTTTCCGATAACGCCGGCAGATGAGGCAGGGCGGGTCGATGTTGAAGCCTTCTCCGCCCTGATCGAGCGGCTGGATGTCGCGGCAGTTGATTCGGTCGGCATTCTCGGCAGCACCGGCATCTATATGTATCTCACCCGCGAGGAGAGACGCCGCGCCATCGAAGCGGCGGCCACCGTCCTCAAGGGCAGGCGCACACTGATGGCCGGCGTCGGGGCGTTGCGCACCGATGAAGCCGTGGCGCTGGCAAAGGATGCGGAAGCGGCCGGTGCCGATGCGCTGCTGCTCGCGCCGGTCTCCTACACGCCGCTGACGCAGGAAGAGGCCTATCACCATTTCGCCGCCGTGGCGGGTGCGACGGCCCTGCCGCTCGCCATCTATAATAACCCGACGACCACCCGCTTTACCTTCAGCGACGAACTTCTGGTGCGGCTCGCCTATATTCCCAATATCCGCGCCATCAAGATGCCGCTGCCCGCTGATTCCGATTATGCCAACGAGCTTGCGCGGCTCAGGCCCAAACTGTCGGAGGATTTCGCCATCGGCTATAGCGGTGACTGGGGCTGCGCCGAGGCCACACTCGCCGGCGGTGACACCTGGTACAGTGTTATTGGCGGCCTGCTGCCGGTTCCGGCGCTGCAATTGATGCGGGCGGCACAGACCGGCAATGCGGAGGAGGCAAAAAGGCTCGATGCGGTCTTCCAGCCGCTCTGGGCGCTATTCAGGGAATTCGGCAGCATCCGGGTTGTGTATGCCGCCGCCAATATCCTGTCGCTGACGGTCAGCGAACCGCCCCGACCGATCCTGCCGCTTACGAGTGCGGAACGCCAGCGGGTGGAAGAGGCGCTGGAGGCGCTCTCCGCGCTGGAAACCGCGCCATAATTCGGGCGCTTTGCGGGCGGATTGCCACACACCATGACTGCATGACATTGCGGAACCAGAAATGATACGTCGTCTCCTCCTCGCTGCCCTGTTTGCCTCTGCCGCCGCGACCGCCTTTGCGGCGAACGGCCTTGTCGAGCCGTCGCTGAAAATGTCGCCGCAGCATGATGGCAAGGTGCGGGTGGCGATGACGCTCGACGCCTGCATGGGCAAGACCGACCACCGCATTCTCGATACGCTCGTTCGCGAACGTATTCCCGCAACAATCTTCGTGACCGCCCGCTGGCTGAAGCATAACAGCGAGGCACTCGCGGTGCTGATGGCAAATCCCGACCTGTTCGAGATCGAAAACCACGGCGAAAACCATGTGCCGGCGGTGGACAAGCCCGTTTCGATTTACGGCATCGCTGCTGCGGGATCGGAAGCTGCGGTCGTGCAGGAAGTGGAAGGCGGTCGTCAGGCCATCGTCGCTGCCACAGGCATCCAGCCGCAATGGTTTCGGGGTGCGACGGCCAAATATACAAGCTCGTCCATGGCCACCATCAACCGGCTCGGCATGCGCGTGGCGGGCTACTCCGTCAATGGCGATGGCGGCTCGCTGCTGGGCGCTGCCGCGACGGCCAAACATATCGCTGCGGCGAAGAATGGCGATGTCATCATCTCCCACATCAATCAGCCCACCCACGAGGCGGGCG
>NZ_QLNF01000064.1:260426-288560 GCF_003261015.1 Agrobacterium sp. MS2
CGCCGCCGGGGAATTGATTTCCAAGGTTGCCGCCCGTTTCTTCTCCCCGCCGGGGAGAAGAAATATGCCGCAGACTTTTCCTTCAAACGGCGCGGACGAAACAAGCTGACAACATCCCCCACATCTACGCCCGTTTTTCGGCGGCGTGCCGTTCGAAATTGCGCTAGCATCTTCGTCATGATGCTGTTCAAACGCCCCGACACCGAAACCTTGTATTCCGCCCTTGTGAACAAGGACCCCGCCTATGAAGGCGTGGCCTATGTGTGCGTGACCTCCACCAAAATCTTCTGCCGCTTCACCTGCACGGCGCGCAAACCGAAGATCGAAAACTGCCGGTTCCGCGAGACCATCGCCGAATGCCTGGAGGCGGGGTTCCGCCCCTGCAAGCGCTGCAAACCGATGCTCTCCTATGGCACGGCCGATGAAACGGTAACGCAACTGCTGACGGTGCTGGAAAACGAACCGGCGCGGCGCTGGCGTGAGGAGGATGTGGTGGCGCTTGGCCATGATCCTTCCACCGTGCGGCGCACCTTCAAGCGCCGTTTCGGCATGAGCTTTCTGGAAATCGCCAGATTGCGCCGCTTGGGCGATGCGGTGGAAAGCATCGCTTCCGGCGAAGCGGTGATCGGCGCGCAGATCGAAGCCGGTTACGACTCCGGCAGCGGCTTCCGCGCCGCCATCACCCAGTTCTTCGGCTCCTCTCCCGCCGCCATGAAGGGCAGGGGGTTCCTGAAGGGTGACTGGATCGATACGCCGATTGGTCCGATGCTCGCCATTGCCGACGATCATGCCCTGCATCTGCTAGAATTCGCGGACCGGCCGGCGCTTCCGGCCGAACTGAAGCGGCTGAAGAGCCGCACCGGCGCGGACATGGTGCTCGGCCGAACGGCGGTAACAGGTCAGATCGAAGCCGAGCTCAAGGCCTATTTCGCCGGGCAGTCAGCCTCCTTCGAAACCCGCCTTGCCGGCCACGGCACGCCCTTCGAGCGCGATGTCTGGCGCAGCCTGCGGCAGATCCCGGTGGGTGAAATCGTCAGCTATTCGGCACTCGCAACCGCCATGGAAAGGCCATCCGCCGTGCGCGCGGTGGCGCGCGCCAACGGTGCCAACCAGATCGCCATCGTCGTGCCGTGCCACCGGGTGCTCGGTGCGGATGGCAGTCTGACCGGTTATGGCGGCGGCCTGTGGCGCAAGAAATGGCTGATCGAGCATGAGCGTCGCATGGCGCAAGGGCAGGTGCGCGAGATGCCGCTCGCTTCCTGAGCGGCCTCGTTGTGGGGTTTCAGGAGATTTTCCGTTGGCGGAGGCGCGTCGCGCCCTCCGCCTCTGTATCCGCCGTTCAATCCGGCAGGTTCGGCACGACCCGGCGGGAGGGGAAGAGTTCGCGCGTCACCGTCATGACGATCAGCGACAACGGCAGGGCCAGCATGGCGCCGGCCGCGCCCCACATCCACGTCCAGAAGATGATCATCACAAAGACGAGGAAGGGGTTGATCTCCATGTTGCGGCCCACCACCGCCGGAAAGGCGAGGTTTTCCATCAAGAGGTGGATGGTGAAGAACACTCCCGCCGGCAGCAGCGCGAGGATCATGTTGTCATGCGTGATGATACCGGCGACGGTCAGCGATATTGTCATCAACGTGATGCCGAGAAACGGAATGAAGCTCGAAAGAAAGGCAAAAAGCCCCCAAAGAAGCGGCATGGCAAGGCCACCGAGATAGGCGATCACGATCATCGTCACACCCAGCGCGGCGTAGATGAGGCTTGCCGTGGCAAAATAGGTGCCCAGCACCTTCTCCACCGAGCCGATGATGCGAATGGTTCTGAGCCTCTGATGGCGCGCCGGAAAGGCCATGATGAGAGCCTTGCGCAGTCGCAGCCGGCTGTAGAGAAACATTAGAAGAGCCGCCAGGAAGATCAGTCCCTGAACGATCGCCGGCGTCACATTCGCGCCAAGCAGGGAAATGATTTCGCCGCTACGCGACAGCAGCGATTCCATCGACATGGAGCCCATGCTGAACGTGGCCGCGGAAATATTCAGCCACCGCAGATTTTCGAGGTAAGGAAGGAAGCGGTCGATGCTGCGCTCGATCAGGGCAGGGCCTTCCGATGCCAGCTGTGAGACCGGGTCGATCAGGGAATTGACCACGAAAAAAATGACCGCCGCGACGAGTGTGGACAGGATGATGGCGACACCGGCACCCGGAATGCCGTAGGAGGCCAGTTTTTCGGCGGAGATGCCCAGGATCATGCCAACGACGACAGCCATGACGACGGGCATCAGAATCATCGATAATTCGTGAATCACCGCCATGGACATGATCAGGAAAATGCCGATGACCGACCAGGCAACGAAAACGTCAAGCGCCTCCCGCCCCAGCGGTTGCTGACTGCGCGCGTCATCCCGCTGTGAAACAGAGGCGGGTGTCGCAAGCGGATCGGCCTTGTCTACTGGCAAGGCCGCAGTGCCGGAAAGATCCGGCTTGGCATTCTCATTCATCGGACTATCCCCCAATAACGAGGTTAACGTCCGACAAATCCGGCGGTTCCGGGGCGGCTGAAATTTCTGCCGCCCCGTTCAGCGTTTATGCGGAAAGCTTTAGCCCTATGCCCCACGGATCCTTCAAAAAGATGCCGTCACTTTGCCTTTCGGTGGATATTTCCAGCCGGTCGAGTGCGGCAAGAGCCGTCTCGAGCGCGGACGGCTCGTTGAATTTCAGCGAGTAACCGGAAAGCCCGGTCATGTTCTCCCTGCGGGCCACGGCGCCACGGCTGTTCCAGATGTTGGCGGCCACGTGGTGGTGATACGCGCCCGATCCGAAGAAGCTTGCTCCGGGATACCGCGCCATGATCTTAAGCCCCAGCACATCCTGATAAAACTCATCTGCCTGCGGAATATTGCCGACCTGCAGGTGAATGTGGCCGATGGCGGTTCCCTCCGCTGCACCGGTGAAGGCCGCGTTCGGGGCGCTGTCGTAAAGCGCCTGAAGATTGAGGCCGATTGTCGCCATCTCCACCGTGCCATCCGGCTGGTAGGTCCATTCTTCCGGCGACCGGTCGCGATAGACCTCTATGCCGTTGCCTTCCGGATCTGCGAGATAGATGGCCTCGCTGACCAGATGGTCAGACGCACCCTGAAGCTGAACATTGTTCTGAGCGGCATGTGCCAGCCAGTGCGCGAGGTCATCGCGGCTCGGCATCAGGAATGCGGTGTGGAACAGGCCTGCGGCATTGCGCGGCGCGCGTTCCGCCGTGCTGGAGGTGGAAAGTGTGAGCAGCGGCTGGCCTCCGACGCCAAGCACCTCGCCGCTCGGGTTCTTTTCAAGAACGGAAAGACCGATGATCTTTTGATAGAAATCCGAGACGCGCGGCAGATCGTGAACGACGAGATGGGCCTGGCCGACATAGGCCGGCCGCGTCAAGGCGAATTGTTTGATTTCACTCATCATCATCTCCATATTGATTCCGACGCGCCAAGGGGTGGGCCGGTTGCCGACGAGATCGGCTTCGCCGCTTTGCGGCGTTTGTCGAAGGCGAATATGGGCTGGTTTCGTCGTTCAGCAAAGATCACCAGCTGGCGATTGACTGTCCACTATTCGTTGACAATGCCCTGTTCCGGCATGGCTTCGGCTTTGACTTCGATCAAGGTGAAGGCTGCGCCGGCCGGCAAATATGAGCTTGAGCCCGACACAACGGCGGATCACGTCAAAGGAGACAGCCATGTACAAGAAGATCATCGTACCGGTAGACCTCAGCGCCACTGACAAGGGAGAAAAGATTCTCGAAAAGGCCAAGGCACTGCTGGACCCCGACGGCGAGATCGTTCTCATCAACGTTGTCGAGGAACTGCCGGGCTATATGGCGATCGACCTTCCTGTCGACCTCATCGAAAACGCCATCAAGGACGCCAAGGCGAAACTCGCGGACCTCAAGGCCAGGGTCGGTTTCAACGGCAGCCATGAAATCAGAAGCGGCGCGCCGGCGCGGGAAATCATCGCTGCGGCAGAGGAACACAAGGCTGATCTCATCATCATCGCGTCGCACACGCCTGACTTCAGCAACTATTTCATCGGCGCCACCGCCGACCGCGTGGTGCGCCACGCCAAATGCTCGGTGCTGGTGGATCGCTAAGGTTTGACGTTTTTGGTTGCGGGCGGGTTTCCCGCCCCTCCAAGCACTTCCAGGAAAAGTGGAATCCGGTTTTCCATCCGGAAATGCGACAAAGCAAGACGATCGGCTGGAGGAAAAGTCCATGAATACCGAAAGTTACGAGAAAATCCTGCGTGACCGGCAGCGCGAGCTTTATCGCCGCCTGCATAAGATCGAGGCCGACTTCGAAGAGCCGCGCAATCCTGATGACGATGACAGGGCCGCCGAACGCAGCAATGACGAGGTGCTGGACGAGCTGGGGCAGGTGGGACAGGATGAGTTGCGCGCTATCGACGCCGCCCTCGAGCGTATCGCCAAGGGCACTTTCGGCACCTGCGTCAAATGCGGAAGCGAGATTTCGGAGGATCGGTTGAAGGCTGTTCCCTATACGCCGTTCTGTCAGGAATGTGCTGCGGCGTTGTGATGGCAGGGAGAGCGTGGCTGGGTTTCTTCCCCCCGCTGGGAAGAAGGTGGCCCGAAGGGCCGGATGAGGGGGCAAGCTCTCCGAACGCATCTATCCTGCCGCCTCATCCCGCTGCCGCGGACTTCTCCCCGGCGGGGAGAAGAAACAAGTGTATACCGCTCGCTCCACAGGCAATTGGTCTGGCCGCAGGGCAACCCAGGACCTCTCCTTTCGCAACAGCACCGAACGCAATTTGATCGCCATTAACTGGCTGCTGTCTTGTTCCTGTCTAATATTGTCTTCATGCTTTGGTGAAAGCACGCAGACAGGATTGGACTATGAGCGATTTGTGGCGGTTCGGACGCCAGTATGATTTTCACGAGATTGTCGCCGATGGCATCGTCCACGGGGTCGGCATCGTGCTGGCGCTTATCGGCGCCACGGCGCTGATTTTCTACGCGATGGTATGGGGTACGCTCAGCGCCATTGCAGCGGCGTGGATTTACGGCCTCGGTCTCGTCGTCTGCCTATCCGTCTCCTTCACCTATAATATCTGGCCGCACTCGAACGTGAAATGGTTCCTGCGCCGGCTGGATCACTCGGCGATCTTCATTCTCATCGCAGCCACCTATACGCCGTTTCTGATGCGCGGTATCCACGATCCCATGATCGCGGTCATGCTGGGGCTGATCTGGCTCGCTGCGATCTGCGGCATCCTTCTCAAATGCCTGTTTCCCGGCCGTTACGACCGGGTCGCCATCGGCCTTTATCTCGCCATGGGCTGGAGCGGCGTCATGGTGGTCGAGCCGCTGTCGTCGCATCTCGCGCCGGTCACGCTCTGGCTGATCGTCGCCGGCGGCGTCATATATTCGCTCGGCGTCATCTTCCATGTCTGGGAAAAGCTGCGCTTCCAGAATGCGATCTGGCACGGTTTTGTGGTCGCAGCCGCTGCGGTTCACTATTTTGCCGTGGTCACCGCCTTCAGCCTCGTTCCCCTGGCTTCGTAAAGATCGTGAGAGCGCGGCGCTGGACATGTCTCCGTCTCATCGCTTAAGGCTCCGCGCAGGCGCGGCAAAGCCGCGTATTCGCAAACCAGGCGGAGCTAAGAAAATGACCGTGGAACTTCGCGACGCGACCGTTGATGACCTCTCCGGCATCATGGAGATATACAATGACGCTGTCGTGAACACGACGGCGATCTGGAACGAGGTGGTGGTCGATCTCGACAATCGCAAGGACTGGTTCGCCGCCCGCAAGTCGCGCGGCTTTCCCGTCATCGTCGCGGTTCTGGACGGCAAGGTCGCGGGCTACGCTTCCTATGGTGACTGGCGTGCTTTTGACGGTTATCGCCACACCCGCGAACATTCCGTCTATGTGCATAAGGACGCCCGCGGCCACGGCATCGGCAAAAAACTGATGCAGGCGCTCATCGATCATGCCGCCGGCAACGACGTGCACGTACTGATCGCCGCCATCGAGTCGGAAAACACCGCTTCCATCCGCCTGCATGAAAGCCTCGGTTTCACGGTCGCGGGCCGGTTCTCGGAAGTCGGCACCAAGTTTGGGCGCTGGCTGGATCTGACGTGTATGGAACTGAAATTAGGTTAAGCCAAGAAGCTTAAGCCATCTTTTGATCGGTCGAGTGTCACGAGTCTCTTCTCCCCGAGGGGGAGAAGTCCGCGGCAGCGGGATGAGGGGCAAGCTCTCCGAATATTGCTAACGTAGCCCCCTCATCCGACCCTTCGGGCCACCTTCTCCCCGCCGGGGAGAAGAAATACGCGGCATGGCTCAGACCGGCTCGAACACCATCGAATGGCCGTTGATGCAATAACGCAGACCGGTGGGCGGCGGGCCATCGGGGAAGACGTGGCCGAGATGACCGCCGCAATTGGCGCAGCGGATTTCAGTGCGCACCATGCCATGGCTGGCGTCGCGATGTTCCGTCACTGCGCCGGGCTTCACCGGTTCGAAATAGCTTGGCCAGCCGCAGCCGGCGTCGAATTTCGTGTCGGAGAGGAACAGCGGCTCGTCGCACGCCGCACAGCGGTAGAGGCCTTTTTGGAATGTGTCCCAATAGGGCCCGGTAAAGGCGCGCTCGGTGCCGTGCTCGCGCAGGATGCGATATTGCTCCGGCGTCAGCTGCTCACGCCATTCGGCGTCGGTCTTCTTCACTTTTGGGGATGTCAGATCGCTCATGGAATGATCCTTTCTGTTCATGCCTCAGATAATCATCGCCATGGCGGATTGAAAGAGGACATATCCCATAACGACTCCGTTATGAAACGGGACCGGGAGTCGATTTGGGTTGAGAAGGCATTGCCTATGCCTTAACTGAAAAATCCGATTTGAAACAAGAACGCCAGCCATGGCGCGCAGGGGTGGGGGACACCCCGGGAGATATGAATGACGTCCGATGTCACGCCGATGACATTTCTGTCGCTATTTCTGCCGTTTCTCGCGGCGCTCGCCGCACCGGCGCTGGTGAAGAGATTCGGGCACAATGCCGCCTGGATACTGGCGATTGCGCCGGCGCTTTCCTTTGTCCATTTCGCACTGATGTTGCCGCAGGTGGCGGCTGGCGGCGTGGTGACGGGCGGTTATGCCTGGGTCCCAAGTTTCAATCTCAGCTTTTCCTGGTTCATCGACGGCCTGTCGCTGACATTTGCGCTGCTGATCACCGGCATCGGCCTGCTGATCGTGCTTTATGCCGGCGGCTACATGAAGGGGCATCCGCAGCAGGGCCGATTCCTGTCTTTCCTGCTGCTGTTCATGGGCGCGATGCTGGGCGTCGTCGTCTCGGACAGTCTGCTGATGCTGTTCGTCTACTGGGAGCTGACCTCCATCACCTCCTTCCTGCTGATCGGTTTCGACCATGAACGTGCCGCCTCGCGCCGCGCCGCATTGCAGGCACTGGTGGTGACCGGCGGCGGCGGACTGCTGCTGCTTGCCGGGCTGATCTTCATCTGGGACATGAGCGGGATGACGCAGCTGTCGATGCTGGTGCGCAGCGGCGACATCCTGCGTGACAGCCCTTTTTATCTGGCCGCGCTGCTGCTGGTGCTCGGCGGTGCCTTCACCAAATCGGCGCAGTTTCCCTTTCATTTCTGGCTGCCCAACGCCATGGAGGCGCCTACCCCCGTTTCGGCCTATCTGCACTCCGCGACCATGGTGAAGGCCGGCGTCTATCTGCTGATGCGGCTCAATCCGGTTCTGGGCGATACCGCCGCCTGGCAGATACTGCTGCCCTTCTTCGGCGGGCTGACCATGCTCACCGGCGCGCTGCTTGCCATACGCCAGACCGATCTCAAGCTGATGCTCGCCTATACCACGGTGTCGTCGCTCGGCCTGCTGGTCATGCTGACGGGTTTCGGCTCGGACCATGCCATCGAGGCGGCGGTGCTCTATCTGGTGGCGCATTCCCTGTTCAAGGGCGCACTGTTCATGGTCGCCGGTATCATCGACCATGAGACCGGCACACGCGACGTGACGAAGCTTGGCGGCCTGCGAAGAGCCATGCCCGTCACCTTTGCGGCGGCGCTGGCGGCCGCGATTTCCATGGCCGGCCTGCCGCCCTTCTTTGGTTTTCTTGCCAAGGAAGAGATTTATTATGCGCTCGCGCATGGCAATCCGCGTGCCGTGCTGTTCACCGGCATTGCCATTCTCGGCAACGGGCTGATGTTTGCCGTCGCCTTTGCAGTGGCGCTGAAACCCTTTCTCGGCAAGCCGGTAAAGACCCCGAAACATGCACATGAAGGCCCGCTGCTGCTCTGGCTCGGCCCGGCGCTTCTGGCGCTGAAGGGGCTCACCATCGCTCTGTTCTCCGGCATCGCGCATTTCTACATCTCGACACCCATGGCAAGCGCCATTGCCGGTGAGGCGCGACCGGTGGAAATCTCGCTCATTCCGCATATCGGCGTGCCGCTCGGCCTGTCGCTGCTCACCATCGCACTCGGCATCGTCCTTTATACGCAGCTTTCCGCTGTCCGTGGCCTCATCGATCGCACCTTCAGGGCGCTGGGGGCAGGGCCGGACCGAGGCTTTGACGTCTTCATCGAAATGCTGGTGAAAATGTCGTTCCACATCACCCGGCTGATCCAGCCGGGCCGTCTCGAATTTTACGTTACCGCCACTTTCGCTGTCATCGCCGCCGTGCTGCTCGTGCCGCTGTTCCTCTATGGCGAATTGCCGTCCATGCCGTCATGGCCGCGGGATGCGCCGATCCATGAACTGACCTTCATCGCCATTGCCGTGGCGGGGCTCATCGCTGTGCTGACGGCCTCGAGCCGCCTGACGGCGATCATCGCGCTCGGCATCCAGGGCTTCGCGGTGGCAGTCATCTTCCTGCTGTTCGGCGCCCCGGACCTGTCCTTCACGCAGTTCATGGTGGAAACGCTGTCCGTCGTCATATTGACGCTGGTGATGACGCGGTTGCGCCTGTCGCCATCCGACCATCGCGGCCTTGGCCAGAAGCTCTTGGACAGCAGCATTGCAATCGCCTGCGGGACTGGCTTTGCGCTTTACCTGATGCGCGCGACGCAGGTGAGCTTCGACAATCGCCTGACCGATTTCTACAACAGCTATTCCAAGGTCATCGCCCATGGAGCGAACGTCGTCAACGTCATCATCGTCGATTTCCGCGGCACGGATACGCTGGGAGAAATCGCTGTCGTGATGATAACGGGCCTTGCCATCCTGGCGCTGATCCGTATCCGCCCTGCCGCGGTCAAGGAGCCGGCGAAAAGGTTCAAAAAGAAGGGAGCGCGGGCATGAACACGCTCATTCTGCGCACCGTGGCGCCCGTCGTCACCAGCCTGATGGTGCTGTTTTCCATCTTCGTCCTGCTGCGCGGCCATAACGAGCCGGGCGGCGGCTTCATCGGCGGCCTGATCGCGGTCTCGGCGCTGGCGATCTACGGCATCGCCTATGGCGTGGCGGCGGTGCGGCGCGCAATCTTCTTTCACCCGCTGGCGATTGCCGGGGCAGGGCTCCTGCTTTCGATGGTCTCCGGCCTCGTTTCCATTGTCGCCGGCGTGCCCTTCATGACCGGGCTTTGGGTCTACCCGAACCTCTTCGGCGTCGAACTGGCGCTCTCCACCGTCATGTCCTTCGATATCGGTGTCTATCTGGTCGTGGTCGGTGCCATCACATCCATTGCGCTGGCGCTGGAAGAAAGGGAAAGCGACTGATGGAAGCGATCTTCTCCATTCTCGTCGGCATCTTCTTCTCGGTCGCGATCTACCTCATGCTGTCACGTCACAGCATCCGCGTGCTGCTGGGCATCGCCATTCTCGGCAATGCGGTCAACCTGCTGCTCTTCACGGCGGGGCGGCTCACCCGGGAGGTGCCGCCGATCATTCCGGCGGGCATGGACACGCTGCCCGCAGGGGCTGCCAATCCGCTGCCGCAGGCGCTCATCCTGACGGCGATCGTGATTTCCTTTTCATTCTTCTGTTTCCTGCTGGTCCTGACATGGCGCGCGTTTCAGGAGTTGCAGACCGACGATACCGATGAAATGCGCACCGCAGAACCGGCAGGCGAGCCCCTGCCGCCGCTCGGTTATTGAGCGGCGAGGCTGAAACGACATGGCTTCATCCCCCACTTCCGCAGTTACCGATCTGTCCGCCGCGCTCGTCATGGCGCCCGTGCCGCTGCCGGACTGGCTGATCATTCTACCGATCGCGCTGTGCATCGGCGCGGGCGCGGTGCTGATGATGATGCGCCACGCCATTCGCTACCATGCGCCGGTCGCCATCGCCGCACTGGCCCTCCTCGTGGTTCTCGATGCCGCCCTCTTATGGAAGGTTGCCACGCAGGGGCCGTTCACCATGGTCATGGGCCGCTGGCTGCCGCCCTTCGGCATCGCCTTCACGGCCGATCTCACCGGCGCGTTGCTGTCACTCGCGGCCGCCATCGTCGCGCTGGCCGGCGCCATTCACGCCGGCAGCGATATCGACGCCAGCGGCAGACGATACGGCTTCTATCCCTTCCTGATGCTGCTGATGGCCGGCGTTACCGGCGCGTTCCTGACCGGAGACATCTTCAACCTCTATGTCTGGTTCGAAGTGCTGCTGATCTCGTCCTTCGGCCTCATCGTGCTCGGCTCGACGCGGGAGCAGATCGACGGCGCGTTGAAATATGCCGTCCTGAACCTCATCGGCACGACGCTTTTCCTGATCACGGTGGGTTATCTCTACGCCATCTTCGGCACGCTCAACATGGCCGATATCGCGTTGAAGGCAAACGGACTGCGCGAAACCGCGCCGCTGATGACGCTTGCCAGCCTCTTCACGCTCGCCTTCGCCATGAAGGCGGCGGCTTTTCCGGTGAATTTCTGGCTTCCCGCTTCCTATCACACGCCGCGCATCGTCGTCTCCGCCCTGTTCGGTGGACTGCTCACCAAGGTCGGCATCTATTCGCTGCTGCGCGTCATGGTCATGCTGTTCCCGGTCGAGCGGGAGGAACTCAGCATCGTCATCGCCGCTTCCGCCGCGCTGACAATGGTGCTCGGCGCCATGGGTGCGCTCGCCCAGAACGATATTCGCCGGATGCTCGGCTATATCGTCATATCCGGCATCGGCTACATGATGGCGGGCATCGCCATCGGCACGCCGTCAGGCGTCTCAGGCGCGATCTTCTACGCGCTGCATTCCATGGTGCTGATGACGGCGCTTTACCTTGCCGCAGGCCACGCCGCCCGTCTCGGCGGCGGTTTCAGCCTCACGGTGCTTGGCGGCCTTTACCGGCAGGCTCCGTGGTTTTCGGCGCTTGCGCTCGCGCTGTTTTTCGCCGGTTCCGGCCTGCCGCCCTTTTCCGGCTTCTGGCCGAAGGCGGTCCTGGTCAAATCGGCGATCGATATCGGCGCATGGTGGCTGGCCGCCGCCATTCTCCTCTCCGGTTTCATCGCCACCATCGCCTTCGGACGCGTCTTCCTTCTGTGTTTCTGGCGTCCGGCGGCAAAGCCATTGCCACAACCCGCCTTGCCCGCCGCGGCGCCCTCCGTCGCTCCGCTGGTCGCGCTGACGCTGCTGGTCGTGTTCTTCGGCCTGTTTCCCGAAAGCCTGCTTGATCTCAGCCAGGATGCCGCAGCCGGGCTCGGGAACCCGCAAGCCTATATCCATTCGGTCTTTCCAGAAGGAGGCAAGCCATGAGCCTCTATGTCGTGCAATTGCTGTTCGTGGCCGTATGGCTTGCGGTGACGGGCAGCCTGACGCTGGCAAACATCATCTTCGCCCTCATCGTCTCTACGCTGGCGCTCTGGCTTATCCGCCACCAGCTTCCCGGCGGGCGCAATCACTGGCTGCGTCTTGGCCGCGTGTTGTCGCTGGTACTGTTGTTCTTCAAGGAGCTTGCGCTTTCCGCCTGGAAGGTTGCCGTGATGGTGACACGCCCGAAACTGGACGTTCAACCCGGCATTTTTGCCTATCCGCTGACCGTAACCACGGATTTCGAAATCACGCTGCTCGCCAATCTCATCACGCTCACGCCCGGCACGCTTTCCGTCGATGTTTCCCCTGACAGAAAGATGCTCTACGTGCACGCAATCGATTGCAGCGATATCGAAACCGCAAAAAACGACATTAAGAACGGCTTCGAAAAGAAGATCATGGAGGCGTTTCAGCAATGACTCCGGAACAGATAGTTTCATTTGCAAATATACTTGCGCTGGTTGTTCTCTCGGTGGCCTTTTTGCTGACAGTCTACCGCGTTGTCGTTGGTCCCACCTTGCCGGACCGTATCGTCGCGCTGGACATGCTGGTCGGCATCGCCATCGGCTTCATTGCGGTCATTGCCATCCGCACCGGCTTCAATCTCTATGTCGACATTGCCATTGCCCTCGGGCTCGTCGGTTTTCTGGCCACGGTGGCGTTCGCGCGCTTCGTGCTGTCGCGCGGACCGGATGGCGGGCACGGCCCGAAAGGGGTTCTGGATGGCGCACGCCGGTCTGAACTCGCCGAGAACCCCTCGAAAATTCGGGTGAATAGCGGAAAAGAAAAGGGAAGGCGGTAATGGGTTGGATCGTTGCTATCCTGGTTGCGGCGCTGATGATCTCGGGTGCCGCCTTTTCACTGATCGCCGCAATCGGACTCAATCGCCTGCCTGATGTTTACACCCGCATGCATGCTGCATCCAAGGCGGGGACGGTCGGCTCCGGCCTGCTGCTTCTGGCGGTAGGCATCCACTCTATGGATATATCGACGCTGGCTCGGGCGCTCGCCGGTTTCTTCTTTTTCGTTCTGACGGCGCCGGTTTCCGCGCATCTTCTTGCAATGGCTGCGCACAAGGCAGGTTATCCGCTTTCCGTTAAATCGGTAGTTGATGACCTCAAGAAAATTTGAAGTTGAATTACCCCCTAATAATAGGGGGTGCGCGTTTTCAATTACTACTAGGCATAGTATTTTATTACCCGTAATTTTTTGTATTCCGATTAGACTGTTTTGAACTAAAAAATTCACAGCAGGAATTTGACTTTTGCTGTTTTGCTGTTATCCAAATTAAGTGTAAAGTTGCTAATCGCGATTTGCATCTAGCCTCTTCATAGTCGGCATAGGCATTTTATTAATGTCTAATCTACGGGTCTCAGGACCATTGCTGCCCATGTCGCGGGTCATAAGTTGAATCTCGGACCAATACGTTTCCGGTTTTCGCTTGAAATCTAGGGGTAGATTTCACGTTGGTTTCAACAGGGCGAAGGTGGGGGCACCGGTAACTTCACATCGCTCGATGCGGCGTTCGCCCGCGTCAGGGGATCACTAACAGGAGATACTTAAATGACGGAAACTGCATACGGTAACGCCCAGGATCTGCTGGTCGAACTGACGGCGGATATTGTGGCTGCCTATGTTAGCAACCACGTCGTCCCGGTAACGGAGCTTCCCGGCCTTATTTCGGATGTTCACACGGCGCTCAGCGGAACGTCCGCGCCGGCATCGGTAGCGGTCAATGTTGAAAAGCAGAAGCCGGCCGTCTCTGTCCGCAAGTCGGTTCAGGACGATCATATCGTCTGTTTGGAATGCGGCGGCTCCTTCAAGTCGCTCAAGCGCCATCTCACGACGCATCACAGCATGACGCCGGAAGAATACCGCGAAAAATGGGACCTGCAGGTCGATTATCCGATGGTTGCGCCCGCCTATGCCGAAGCCCGCTCGCGGCTCGCCAAGGAAATGGGTCTCGGTCAGCGCCGCAAGGCCAACCGCTGATTTTCGAAGACAATCCGGCTTGCAGTGAAAGCCGGAAGTCGCAAGTTAATACGGCCGGTCCTTAGACCGGCCGATTTTGTTTTCGGGATTGAAGACCATGCCTTGGCGTGCCGTTCCCCGGGAACGAAGCCGAGCATCAAAAGGCCGCCATCAACGTCGCATCCGCGCCGTAAGAAACAACCCTTTCGCGAGAGGGAACCTTATTGCGCTGCACGCCGGATGCTACGCGGCGAAAGCCTGCGGGCGCCGCTGCTTGCCATCATCCACTCTCCAGGGAAAATCATCACCCCCCAGCCAGCGTGGAGATCGGCTTTTTTTCGTCTCGCGCAATATCGGATGAGGAAAAAAATCCTCAATTACGTCCATCACTTTCGAGAAAATCAAGCCATGTCAATGGCCTGAACTCCATCGCAAAATTTGCGCTTCCCCAGGCTTCTCCTCAGGTGTATGAATTAATTCCTATTCGTAGAGGAGTTGCATATGCCGTCGGATACCGTGTTACTGCCTGCTGCCGCGCGGCCTTGCCTGCGGGTGCGTGATCGTCCCTTTCGTTCGTGGCCGTCTGCGGGCGGGCGGGATGACATTTCGCGTCTTTGCCGTCTGGTGCGGCAACTCACCGGGGAGATGGTGCGATTGACGGGTGAGCGAACGCCGGTGCGCCGCGACATCAGGCGCATGGAGTGCCACGTCCGCCAGATAGCCATGTATGTGTGCCATGTGCAGCTCGGCATTCCCATGTCGGATATTGGACCCTGCTTCGGCCGGGACAGGACGACGGTCGGCCATGCCTGCCAGGTGGTCGAGGACCGACGGGACGAACCGGTATTTGACGAGTTTGTCGCCACGCTCGAGCGGCTTACCGGCAGTATCGTCAACGTGATGACAGGGGGCCGGGATGACTGAGACGAAACCTATGCCGGCTGCCTCCTCCGATCCTCATCTATTGCGGCTGCTGCGGTGCATCGCCGCCGGCGCGGCCGAGATGTCCCCGGAGGGGGGCGATATTGTGCTGCGCCGGGGGCGGGCAGGGCATCCCGCACTGCGGCTTCCGGCCGCGACGGTGCGGCTTGCCGTTTCGTCCGGGCTGGTCGAGCAGCGGGAAAACACCCTTCATGCGGCGCCGCCGCTCGCCTCCTACCTGAAACGCGCAATGGCAAAAGACCGCGCCGAGATTTTTCAGGAGCAGCATCGGGATATGCAGACGGTTGTCGTGGATATCGGCGATGCGAAGCAGTCGGCCAGGCGTAACCTCAACACCTCGCAGCTGATCAGCCTTTCAAGGCTGAAGGAGCGCGACGGCGCGGCATTCTTTCCACCGGATGCACTGGAGGCTGGGGAGCGACTGGCCGCCGATTTTCATCGCGGCCACCTCAATCCCAGGGTGACGGCGACATGGGAACCCAGAACGGCGAGCCGCACAAAGGGTGAGGCGGGAGGCGCGCTCGAACTCACCGAGGCAGCAATGGCCGCAAGAACACGGTTTTCCCGCGCAGCCGAGGCGATGGGGCCTGAATTATCCGGCGTGGCTATCGATATCTGCTGTTTCGAAAAGGGACTGGAGACGGTGGAACGCGAGAGGCAATGGCCAGCGCGTTCCGCAAAATTGCTGCTGCGTGCCGCATTGCTGGCGCTGGCCCGCCACTACGCGCCGACTGCAACCCGTGCAGGCAGGAAAGAACACCATTGGGGCGATGCTGATTATCGCCCATCGATGACGCGATAAATCTCAGGCGGTAAGCAGCCGGGCTTCCTCGCGGATACGCTTGATCATCGAGCGCAGGCCGTTGGCGCGCTGCGACGACAGATGTTCCACGAGCCCTATTTTGTCGAATACCTCGATCGCGTCGAGACCGGCGATTTCGGAGGCCCTTTTGCCGGAATAGACCGCAAGCACGATGGCGACGAGGCCGCGCACGATATGCGCATCCGAATCGCCCTCGAAGGTCAGGAGAGGGTCTTCGGCGCCGTCGCTATGGCTGACGAGCCAGACCTGGCTGGCGCACCCCTGAACCTTGTTTTCAGCCGTGCGCTTGTCTTCCGGCAGATCGGGCAGCGCCTTGCCGAGTTCGATGACATAACGATAGCGATCCTCCCAGTCATCGAGGAAAGCGAAGTCGTCAAGGATCGTTTCGAGAGAGGCCATTTGTGCGCCGTATCATCCGTTATTGCAGGTCTTCGTCACGATATAGGTGAAGTGCGGTCGGTTTTGAACCATAGCCCACGAAAAAGCCCACGGAAAACAGGTTCCGTGGGCAAGTTTGGCAGGCAGTGGCGGAAGGAAATATCCATCCGCAATAAAGGCGGGCGCGGTGGCCGGCAGGATCAGGGAGCAGGGCGCTTCTGCGGCAGCGGAATGACGGTGCCGGTCTTCAGCATGTCGGCATCTGCGGGAAACTCGACGCTGACAACGGGTGCGGCTGCAAGCTTTTCGGCTTCTGCCGCAACGTCGGCAACATCGGCGGGCTTGTCCCCGGAGGCAAGCTGCTTGTCCAGCAGTTCATAGGCAACCTTTGCCCCTTCCTTTGCCCTTTCGCCCAGCGCATGGAAGGTTTCGGCGCCCTTGATGCAGACATCGGGCTTTTCGATGCAGATGGCGCTGACATAACGATAGGCCTCGCCGGCAGCCGAAACGGCGCTGGGAATATCGAAGGCCGAAGGTTCCTTGGCCGGATCGTTGCTGCTGCCGAAATAGGACAGCGCCACCAGTACCAGCGAAAACCAGAATGTTCCTTTGATCAGAAACCACATTGTCAGACACCCTGCCAGATGATCTTTGTTTTCGAAAGCCCCGCCCGGTTTCGGGTCATCGGCCTTTTTCCCGTTTTTCGGGCTTGTGAACAACCTACAGACGACCGGCGAACAGCCGATTGCAAAAAGCGGCGCAATTTAATTCAAATTGTATCTATTCTCCTCGGATCGGGACGGCGGCCATCAATTCACTCGCATTTTAACGGTCCATGTTAAGCATAATTGCGACAGAGGCCGCGCGTTCCGGGCGAAAGCGGCGAAAAGCTCTGCCGCAAAAGTTAACGCGATGGCAAAAATGAAGCGAAATCCGTCGCTTACCCGTCATTAACCATGATTGGCAAAGCTTCCTGGAAATGCCCCGTAATGGGACTGTCACGCATTTGACGGGCTTTTCAGCCCATTCTTTTTATCCATTCCTTAAGCCGCCGCCTTCTATTGTCGGAGCCGTTGGAACCGCCTTCAGGATTCGGGTTTGGTATTGCGTAATATGAGAGAAAAAGCGGTCGCACTGGTCGACCATGCAGCGGGCAGATGGCTTGCGCGCATGGAAGAGGACGCCGAAAGGCGCGCCGGGACCGTTGCGCGCCTGCGCTGGCTGATTGCCTTCAGCGCCGTCGGCCTTGTGGTTGTACCAGCCATTTTCAGCCTCGTCGTCAGCCCCGCCATCGCGCTGCCCATCGGTGCGGCCCTGGTGCTGGCGCTGTTTCTGGCCGCCGCCGCCCTGCTGATCGCCTTCTCCCATTCTGCGCACGGCGCATCCGCTCATTCGGTTTCCTCGGTGAACGACGATCTGATCGCGGCATCGCAGGTGCCGGGCCTGGTGCTGGTGATCGGTGAAACCGGCTTCGTCGAACGCGTGTCCGGTCGCGATTGCGCGGCATTCCCGGCCGACCTTCAAGCCAGCAAAGGACATATCCTCGTTGAATATGTCTATGTCTCCGATCGTATCGAACTGATGCAGGCTTTCGACGTCCTGCGGCAGGGTGAGGACAGGGCAACCGCCGAACTCCGCTTCGAGACCGGTGCGAAATCGCGCCAGGCGCAATTCATGCACGCCCGTATCGAGATGACCGCCATTCGCGGCGCGACAGGTCGCCTGCGCCGCATCGTCGCCCAGCTCACCGATATTACCGAGATGGAGCGTCTGCGCCGCGATGTCGCCCGCAAGGCAGCCGAGGCGGAATCCGCCAATGACGCCAAGTCGCGTTTCCTCGCTGCCGTCAGCCATGAACTGCGCACCCCGCTCAATGCCGTCCTCGGTTTCTCCGATATTCTCGCCGGCGAATATTTCGGACGGCTGGAGAACGACCGTCAGCGGGAATATGTCGGCCTCATCCGCCAGTCTGGCGCCCATCTTCTGTCCGTCGTCAACACCATGCTCGACATGAGCAAGCTGGAAGCCGGCCGTTACGAGCTGATGATGGAAAGCTTCCCGATTGCGGAAACCATCTCGTCCTGCGAAGCGATGCTCGGCCTTCAGGCGAAAGAAAAGGGCCTGACCCTGACCAGCCGCATCCAGCGCGGCATCGGTGAAATCTCGGCCGATCAGCGCGCCATCCGTCAGGTTCTCATTAACCTCGCCGGCAATGCCATAAAATTCACCGATGCCGGTGGTGTGGTATCGATCGACGCTGCGCGCGAAGGCGCAATGCTGAAATTGACGGTCAGCGACACCGGCATCGGCATCGCGTCTGACAAGATTGAACTGCTGGGCCAGCCCTTCATGCAGGTTCAGAATGAATATACCCGTCGCTATGAAGGCACGGGTCTGGGATTGTCCCTGGTCAAGGGGCTCGTGGCTCTGCATGGCGGCACATTCGCCATCGCCAGCAAGCCCGGCGAGGGGACGGTCGTAACGATCACTTTGCCTGCCGATGGTTCCGGCATGGCGGGTGGCGGCGAAAGCGCTGACGCCGAAAGCATGGTGGAGTTCCCACCGCGCATACGGCAGCTTGGCGACATGGCGGCGAAAATGAGAAAGGACGGTGACGATGGCCCCGCGAAAGCGAAAATCGCCTAAGAAAACAACGGCCCAGATTGGCGCCGGGATTGTTTCCTTGGTGGTTTCGGCCATCGGGCGCGAAATCCTGCGCCATCCGAAACTGGTGGGCGGCTGCGGTGCCTTCGCGGTCGTCTTCGGTTTTGTCGCCGCCAATGCGCTCTGGTACCAGCCTGGTGTGCACCCGTCGCCCTTCCTGCGCACGCGCGATGCGGAAAACCCGAACGGCATCGCCGGTTATCGCCCGGCCGAACCACTCGGCACCCATGGCAACGTCACCACATTCCGCATAGAGCGCCCGGCAGAAACGGAAACGGCACAGCAGCAGCCTGCGGCCGAAACGCCGGCGCAACCCGTCGCCGAAAGCCAGAAACCGCAGCAGATCGTCGCCGACATTCAGGGCGAACTGAAGAAGCGCGGGCTTTATGAGGGCGAGGCGGACGGTCGCATGGGACCGAAGACGGCCGCCGCCATTATGTTCTTCGAAGAAACGCTCGGCATGGAACAAACCGGCGAGCCGACAAGCCGGGTGCTGGCGGCGCTCAGGATTGATGGCGCAACGGTTGCCGCGATCCCGAAGGACCGGCCTGCCGATAGCAGCGGCGGTGTCGAAATCGACCCCGTTGCCGCCGCCATTCGCAAGGCGGAAGCGCCGCATCCCAAGGCCGAACCGGTCTCCCTCAACAGCGCCGCGAAACCCGCAAGCCGCGATCTCATCGCCAAGATCCAGCAGGGGCTGATCAATATCGCCTATGCCGATGTGAAGGTGGACGGCGTGGCCGGCCAGCAGACCCGCAATGCCATCAGGGCGTTCGAAAAACACTACCGTCTGCCGGAAACCGGCGAGCCGAGTGAGGCCGTGCTGAAGAAGCTGAAGTCTATCGGGGCGCTTTGAGGCTTTGACAGCAGCGTGGGGCGTGTGTGGCTCTACCCCCCTCTGCCCTGCCGGGCATCTCCCCCTCAAGGGGGGAGATCGGCAGGAGGCGCTACCACCACTTCATTCGCAAGTGTTGAGATGGGCGAGACTTATCCGCTTGCCGATCTCCCCCCTTGAGGGGGAGATGCCCGGCAGGGCAGAGGGGGGTAAAGCCACGCACACCTTCGTCAGCTTAAAAATCAACATCGAAACCCCACCCACCTAGGCAGCGCAAAAATCGAAAGCAAGCCATGCGTCTCAAATCCGAAATGTTCGTCTCAGCTCTCATCCGCCGCGTCTTCGCCGCCGGCGGATTTGCTGCTGTCGAAAAGAAGGGCGCGGAGGAAGCGGGGGCGATATTCGTCCGACAGAGGCTGCGTGACGGCCGCGAAAACCTCTACGGGCCCGCGCCGCAAAGTTTTGCCGATGATGAGGATATCCGAGCCGAGCGCCGTTTCGAAACGCGCCTTGCCGGTGCTGAAGGCGAAGAAAGCACAGCTCTTCTGGAAAGGGAGCGACGGTTCGACAGTGACCTGTGGGTTGTCGAAATAGAGACCGACGAAATCGGAACATTGCTGACGCTGGTGGACCCGCCCGGGGCCTAGTTCCAGCAGCCCCTTGTGCCTTGGCGTTTTCAGCCGAAGATGGCCTGCGCTGTCGAAAGCGCAGGCGCCCTGTTATCCCTGCGTCCCGGTTCTCTGCGCAGCCGGTGCGCTACGGCTCGGCCGTTCGCGGCCATGTGTATAGCTGTCGGCCCGCCGCCAGCTTTCCAACCGCTCTTCGCATTCCACGGTGTCTAGGCGGTCGAGCAGGGCTTCCGCCCGGCTCATATCGCCTTCCGCGGCGGAAAGATGCGGATAGAAGCACTGCAAGACGAAGGCGGCCTCGGAAAATTCCATGCCGAGGCCGGTCAGCGTGGTGGCAAGCTGCGCGCCCGATATATCGAGCATGATGCGCTCCGACAGCCAGTAGCTGGAGGAGAGGGAATCTGCCAGCGCCACCGCGAACTGCCGCGCATTGCGTTCGCGGGCAAAACGCACCAGCAGCGCGTCCTGCACCTCGCTGAGGCGGCGAAGGCCGAGGACATCGCTTTCCGGGCGGTTGAGATGGCGCGCCATCTGCTTGATCCGCTGTCGCATTTCCTCTTCGAGCGCGGAAGCCGCGGCGATGTTGTCCGTCTTCACTTCCGCCTTCGGCGCTTCGATGCTCACCGCTGCCGGCGGTTCAGTGGCAGGGGTTTCCTCTTGCGGTCGCTTTAGGTCTTCGATGTGCCGCAGGCCCACGAGCGCGTCGATGACGGTGGGGGAGAGGTCCTCCCGCCGGACGATGGCGCGTGCGTGGGCGGCCCCTTGCGTGCGGGCAATGGTGATGAGCGTGTCGTCGTCGAGGCACTTCGAGGCAATGAGGAAAGGAGCCGCAAGCGAAATCGGCTGGCAGGCAATGAAGAAGGCAACCGCGGAAGGCACGTTCGGGTGCTGCGAAAGGGCGGCAATTGCCTCCCGCTTGGCTTCATCGGTGGAGGCATTAAAAAGCGGCATGAAAAGTTCGGCGAATTGCCGGAGATCCGTTTTTGACGGAAGAGGAACATTCTCGAAATTCGTCACGGTGGCCATCAGCACCACATCTTTCTTCCTCACGGCTCTTGGCCTCTCAAGTTCTCGAAACCGGTCGGTCAACGCACTACCCAACAAACGCAAACACAATATCGGTTCAATTTAGAGCAAATCCGTTGACGTCCTGTTAACTATGGGTGCCGCCAAGAGAGAAACCGCCAATATCAACAGGCAAATTTTAAAATCGTGTGGTGGGGAAAATGCCGCGGAACTTTGCGGCCTCGCCTTTGTTTTCAACGGGTGTGGCTCGGCAAAGGAGAAAACGCCACCCGGTCATTAGGGTTAACGGATCATTAACCTCTGTCTGTTTGTAATTTCATGGGCAGTATTAGGATTCCATGTTATTCTGAAATCCGGAATAAGAGCCGAACCGGCGTCTGATGCCTGAATGTCCGCATAGCCCAGCGTTAAAACCCGCGATGGTTTTCAGGGATATGCGAAAACCAGCCTGTGGGCTGGATTATGCGCAATGTGATGGTGATGAAATTCCCGACGCAAGACGAGGCTTGCGCGGTTCCCATGGGCAACATTGACTCCCGAAGAGGAGAAGAGCATGGCAGACATTATTCCACTTGTTGACGCCCGACGAAGCCTGCGTCCCGCAGGCGTGGTCAGCACGATGATCGGCCCCGCGAAAGTGGTTCTGTTCACCGGCGTTCGTTATGAGAAACGCGACAGCGAGCCGGCAGGCAAGGTTGCGCGCAAGGGCAAATCCGCACCGGAAACCGCCTTGAAATCCTGATTAATAAAAATAAGCCGCCGTTATTTCCACGGCGTCGGCTGGCACTTTGCCTCATTCAGGAACCGTTCCGCCTCTTCGCCGAAACTCGGCTGCGGTACGAGGGTCCTCAAAACCACATATCCTTCCGTCTGATCCGATTCCGCCAGAATTGCCTGTGAAAGCGCGGGCGGTTGCGCCTTGCGAATGGCGGCGATCTGCACCGCATCTGCCACCAGAATATCCATGACGCCGGCGGCGGATGTGCGGTCATTCATGCTGAACACCTCGTTCGAGGCCTTGTCGTAAACCGCCACGGACCAGAAGGGCACGGCCCCGACGGCGGTCAGCCGGATCGGCTGTTCCTCAATATTGAAGGTGCATACGGCCACCCGCATGAAGGGATCGCCGCTACCCAGCGTCTTTTTTTCCGTCGTTTCTTCAAGCAGATGGAACAGGTGCGGTTTTCCTTCCGCCACTGCCCGCGTATAGGCATCGCGATTGCTGAAGTGCGGTATCGCCAGGAGAATGATGACATGCAGCACGGCCGCACCGACGAGACCGGTGACGATGGCGAGCAGGACCCTAAGCATTGCCACACCCCAGCTTGCGGATCTGCGGCATGGAAATGTCGATCAGGCCGGAACTGCCGGCCACAGGCGTGTCGAGCAGGGTCAGGACGAGCTTGAAGGTCTGTCCCTGAGGCACCGCGAGCCAGTTATAGGTCTGGGCATCCGGAGCAATGGTGATGTCTATGCCGCCATCGGCGCTGCGCAGAAGCGTGCGGGAATTGAGCGCGAATGGTCGTCCGGCATCCTCAGCCAGCACATTGCCCTGCTGATCGGCGGTGTAAAGCGTCCAGAAACGCGCTGGTGGCACAGCCCCGGCCAGCCGGTAACGGCATTCGCCGCTCAGGCGCTGGCCCTCGCTGTCGACGGACGCGGTGAAGGCCAGCCCTTCCGCCGTTCCGTAAAGCAGCTTGCCGGCGTCGGCGCGGTGCGACTTGGCATAAGGATCGGCCTCGATCGTCTGCGCTTCCGGAAACGCGTCCCAGGAACCGATACGGATCGAACCGAAACCGGAGGTCGCTTCAAGCGCCGCGAGCGTTGCGGCAATACCGCCGCCAAAGGCGATCAGAAGGGCGATGCCGACAAGGAATGGAACTCGGAACACGCTGTTTTCCCGTTTATGAACAGGTCGAGGACTATCACTGATTCCCTGTTTGGAAAATGGCGCGGCTTGTTTAGTCCTCGTGAAAGTGACTGGAGCGCGAAATTCCTGGCCTATGCGCCCATGTCGAGCTTGAAGGCGATGGCCCACATGGTGATGGCGATGATGCCTTCGAGGATGCGCCAGGCGGAAGGTTTTTCGAAGATCGGTCGCAGCCAGCGCGCTCCGTAGCCCAGCGAAAAGAAGAACAGCAGCGAGCCGGTGGCCGCCCCTGCGGCAAAGGTCTTTTCAAAGCCGGGAAACTGCGTGGAAATCGTGCCGAGCAGCACGACCGTGTCGAGATAGACATGCGGATTGAGGAAGGTGAGGGCCAGGCAGATGGCCAGCGTCTGCCACAGGCTCGCTTCCCGTCGCTCGGCCACTGACAGCGCTTCCGACGAACGCAAAGCCGAGTGCAGGCTTTTGGCACCATACCAGATGAGGAAGGCGGCGCCGGCATAACGCATGATGGGATCAAGCGCCGGCATGATGGCGCTGATCCGCTGGAAACCGAACACGCCGACAGTGATCAGCAGCGCATCCGATATCGCACAGGTGGCGCAGACGGCAAACACATGCGAGCGCGCCAGCCCCTGTTTCAGCACAAAGGCATTCTGCGCGCCGATGGCGACGATGAGACTGAGGCCCATGGTGAGGCCGGTAAAGAAGATCTGGATGTCCACGCCTACCGCTCTTTGTCGAAATGATATGAAGCAGGGCTTGGATATTTCCCCAAGACGGATTAATCAAATTAAACAGTCTCAGTCAGGATAAGAACTACTAATGTTGGACTATCCCGCAATGCGCGCTGCGGCGCTGGTTGTTCAGACCGGCAGCTTTGAAAAGGCGGCGCAGGCACTGCATGTCACGCCATCGGCCGTTTCCCAGCGTGTCAAGCAACTGGAGGAGCGGCTGGGCGTGGTGTTGATCGTGCGCGGTAACCCCTGCGTTGCAACGGAAAAGGGTGAGTGGCTCTGCCGTCACATGGATCACGTCGGCATGCTGGAAAGCGAATTGTTCCGCCAGCTTCCCGCATTGGCGGAAGCTGGATCGGCGCAGGAGCGCGTGACGCTCAACATCGCCACCAATGCCGACAGCCTGGGCACATGGTTTCTGGATGCGGTGTCGAAATTCACCGGTAGCAGCGATTATCTCGTTAATATCGCCGTCGACGATCAGGATCACACGGTGGAATGGCTGCGCGCGGGCAGGGTGCTCGCCGCCGTGACCGCCCATGACAAGCCGGTGCAGGGGTGCCGGGTAACGCCGCTCGGTGTACTCAGATATCACGCGACCGCCAGCCCGGATTTCATGACCCGCCATTTTGCCGAAGGGGTATCATCAGCAACGCTCGCCTGCGCGCCGGGCTTGACCTTCAACCAGAAGGACCGGCTACAGGCGAGCTGGGTAAGGGAGGTGCTGGGTGAAGACATTGCCTACCCGACGCACTGGTTGCCTTCGACCGATGGATTTGTGAAGGCGAGCCTTGCCGGCATGGGCTGGGGGCTCAATCCGGTTCAATTGGTGGGGGAGCATTTGCAGGCAGGGCGGCTGATGGAGGTCGTTCCCGGCACGCCGCTCGATATCCCGCTCTATTGGCAGGTTAACCGGCTTGCGGCGGAAAGGCTGGCGGGGTTGACAGATATGGTGGTGGGGACGGCTAGGGCGACGTTGTTGGTGTGAGGCATCGCGGAGCGTGGAGCTTGCGGCTTACCCCCTCTGTCCTGCCGGGCATCTCCCCCTCAAGGGGGGAGATCGGTATGCGGCAAGGTTTTGCCTATCTCAACGTTAGAGAATGAAGTGGCGATGTCGCATCTTGCCGATCTCCCCCCTTGAGGGGGAGATGTCCGGCAGGACAGAGGGGGGTAAGCCGCAAGCTCCGACAGAAAACTTCAGTCGATTCGCACCGGCTTCACCGCCTCGCCCTCACTGCTTCCCCGCCCTTTCCATCAAGTAACGCGCCACAGCCTCATAAGCCGGTAACGATGTCGCGTCGTTGGCGGCGTTGCTCGCGACGGGGTGCGAGGAAAAGCGGGCAATAACCACTTCGGCGGTGGGATCGACATAGATCGCCTGGCCGTGCACCCCACGCGCCATGAAAGCGCCGTTGGCATTGTGGGTGATCCACCACATGGCGCGATAGCTCCAACCCTGCAGCGCCGGATATCCGCCTTTTGCGAAAACCGCCTTGTCGCCGCCTTGACGGATGGCGTCGATCGCCTTTTGGGGAATGAGCCGCTCGCCGCCCATCGTACCGCCGTCCAGTAGCAGCTGGCCGATGCGCGCCATGTCGCGCAGGCCGGCATTCAGCCCGCCGCCGGCAAAAGGCGTGCCGGTGGAATCGACGGTGTAATAGGCGTCCTGCTCGGCGCCCATCCGGCTCCAGATGCGCTCGGAAAGCAGCTTTGCCACCGATTTTCCCGAGGCGCGGGCAATGATCCAGCCAAGCGCATCGCTGTTGATGGTCTTGTACCCGAAGGCGGAACCGTGTTCGCCCTGCTTCACCACCGTCTTCAGATAGTCAAAGTAGCTGCGAGGGCCTTCGTAACCCTCGGGCTTGGGAAGCGGATTGCCGGCGGCGGAATATGTCCATACGTCGGCATTGGGATCGGCGTAGTCCTCGCTGTAACGCAGGCCGGTCGTCATATCCAGCACCTGCCGGATCGTCGCATCGCCGAACGCGCTTTTTTCAAGTTCGGGAACGACGGTCGCGACTTTGGCATTCTCGTCCAGCGTCCCTTCGGCCACCAGCATCTCGCCCAGAAGCCCTGTCAGCGATTTCGTTACCGACATCGCCCCGTGCTGCCCCGTATCGTTGAGGCAGCCGGAGTAGCGCTCATAGACAAGCACCCCCTTGTGCAGCACGACGATGCCATCGGTATAGTTGGCCGAAAGCGATTGCAGCCAGGTCATGTCCTGCTCACCGCCGGTCGGGCGGAAGGTCACGGCGTCGATAGCTGGGTCGGGCTTGCGCTCAAGGGCCGCTGGCGCGCCGAGCCCACGGCTGACATTGACCGTCGGCATCAGCTGGCGGAAGTGGCACACTGTCCAGCGCAATTTCGGAAAATTGAAATAGTCGCTGTCCGAAAAGCGGATGATCTTGTCTTCCGGCGGCGGAAAGCCCTGCATCCAGCCGAGCTTCAGCGGGTCCGACTGCTCGGCTGAAAGCGGCACGGCTTGCTGACTGGCAGCGGCATAGGGGTAAGCCAGAACAGGCACCATGGCTGCAAGAAGGACGGGCAGGGTTCTAGAAATTGACGATGACATTGACGAAACCTCCAAGCCAGTTCGGCGAATGCTCTGCCGTCAGGGAATCCATGCCCTTGCCAGGGAATGAAATGCTGACGCCGGCGGTAAGATAGGTATTGGCATTGATGATGCGCGAATATTCCAGATAGAGATCATCGGCGAGATGGCGGTTGCCGACGCCCGCAACCGGGGTGGGCGTGCCGTCGATGTCGTCGAGCCGCGTGCCCTGTCCAAACTGGATAGGGCTATCCAACTCGTTGGCGCGGATATGCGCGTAACGCAGCGTCCATGTATCGGCCTGCGTTGGCTTCACCTGCAGGCTGATCTGATGGGCATTGACGTTGGAATTGAGAAACATCATCGAGGACTTCGTGCCCGTCGACCACGCACTCGGATTGCCCTCGTAATACAGCGGATCGAAGCGTTCGAGACGCGAGGTTGAAGGATTGTCGCCGGAGAAGCTCTGGTAGCTATAGGCGATCGTCGGCATCCATGAAATATCTTCGAAAGCATAGCCGATCTGGGCGCGGCCGCCCCAGGCTGCAAGGTCGATGTCGGGATTCCATTGATAGGCGATATCGCCGCCGATGAAAAATCCCGGCAATGGCACATCGAACGGATTGGTACGGGTATAGGCGTTGATGAAGCTCAAGCCCTCGCGCGCACCCGGCATGATGACCGGCGCGCCGATGCCGCCAGCCGCTGCCCGAGGGTAAGGCGAGCCGGATTCCGGCACATGGCCGAAGGTAACGCCGAAATATCGACCCTCTTGCGGTTCATAACGCAGATCCGCTCCCACGATCTTCGTTCCGCTGTCCTTGTCGGATAATTCATTCGCGTCGATGAAAAAGGCCGTGGCCGTCAGGTCATCCTTGCCGAGCCGGAGGATCGCCGCCTGCTCCCAAGCCTTTCTCGGCCCTAGTTTCAACGCGCCACGCTCAAAACCGCTTGATCCGCCATTGGCAATCAGCATGCCCGTTCCCGTCTTGAACGGACGCGGCCCCAGGGAGATATCGAAGAACGGGCCGCTCTCCGCCTTCGAGCGCAGGCCGAGATAGCCGTCTTCGAGTGTCACGGCGCCCGTGCCACCGGCATCGAAGGCGTCGGTGCCGAGCGTGCCGGAGGCAACGGCCGAGATTTTTCCATAGACCTGAAGCCGGTCGCCGGCGTCGGCGGTAAAACCGATGCCGGGCATCAAATAGCCCTCAAGCCAGCGCGTGTCGCTGTCGAAGCCGGCGTCCGGCGCAAATCGATCGGCAAAGTTCCAGAACAGGTTCTGTTCGGCAACGGCATTGATGCCGGCTTGAAAATACAGGCGCAATTCAAAACCCGGCTCGTCGATCAGCAGCATGGGGTCCTGCGCATGTGCCGCATCCGCTGCAAACCACAGTCCGGCGAGGAGAGTAACCGCCGCCGCGCGCGTTTCCGCCGCATCATTCATGCCGTCCTCCGGGGCGCGCTGTTATCGCACAAGAGATAACCGCACCCACTTAGACATGAATTGACTGGCTAGGTCCATTCAATCTTGGAGTGTAGAAACAATATTGAGGAATATTACATCTTTAAAGGCTCGGATAAAGGCAGCTTGCGTAAAATACTATTATATTATTCGCAGGCAGGAGAAGCCTGGATTGGTTTCGCACCTCATTTTCGTCGATGGCAGATCGACCATCCCGGTCATGGAGGCAACCAAGGATTGTTTAAACGTGCAGGATTCCGCCTGTTATTCCTTCTAAAGTCTCACGATACCTTATAAGTATCCCGAAACACCCTAACGCCGCGCGGCTTCGTCTTTGCTATCGCGGATGGCGGCATCCGCCACCTTCTGCGTCGTCACATTCAGCGCCGTGGCTTCCTTCATCTTCCGCCCGATGGAGCGGATTACACGTGTCGCCTCGGCCGAGAGCGAGCGGGGACGGGTGAGGGCCGGCAG
>NZ_QLNF01000065.1:0-389 GCF_003261015.1 Agrobacterium sp. MS2
GGTCGGCCAGAAGTCTCGCGCGCCTGTGAGAGCAGGCGCCGAGACTGAGCCGCAAGGGAGGGATGGCACGCGTGCCGCCGCTCGTCTTCGGCATCTTAATCTGGAAGATGTAAACGGACCCTGATTTGGCGAGGTAGGGACCGGGTCCCCTGCCTTTGGGCTTTGCGGACGGCGTCTGATTCGACGGCTCGGGCGATACCCCGACGTGTACCGGAAGGTGTACCGGGCGCGATACCTGCATGATTTTCACTCCTCAAGGGCCGCTGGCGAGCAGAGGTTTTGCGAGGAAATCCAAGGTCTTGCAGGTAACTGGCGGAGAGTAAATACAACCTGGCGGAGAGGGTGGGATTCGAACCCACGATACCCTTGCAGGTATGCCGCATTTCGAG
>NZ_QLNF01000066.1:0-425 GCF_003261015.1 Agrobacterium sp. MS2
GTTCGCCTTGATCGGAAAGCGGTTCTCACCGCGACTGCGCAATCTCAAAGACCGGAAGTTCCACACGTTCGAGAGGAGCGATGCATATCCAACCCTGTCGAACCATATCGGGGCGCCGATCAACACCGCCCTGATCCTCGATCATTGGGACGACCTGCTCCATCTCGCGGCGTCGATCACGACGCGGTCTGTGGTACCGTCTACGATCCTGAAGAAGCTGTCCGCATCTCCGAAGCAAAGCCATCTCGCGAGGGCGCTCCGCGAACTCGGCCGTATCGAAAGGTCGCTCTTCATGATCGAATGGTACTCAAGTCCGGCATTGCGGCGGAGATGCCAAGCCGGTCTCAACAGGGGAGAGGCCGCCCATAAGCTGAAACGCGCTGTGTTCTTCCACGAGCGAGGCGAGATCCGTGACCGGTCGTTCG
>NZ_QLNF01000007.1:0-95462 GCF_003261015.1 Agrobacterium sp. MS2
GTCTATTCCTGAGATCCAAATTACATTCAGACCCCGCAAGCTTCGCCGCCCACGTTTCTCTTTCTTCTCATATTTAATTGTCAAAAAACAGACCACCAAAAGCAGTCAAAAAATCAAATCCCCGAAACCAAAAGGCCTCGAAACCAAACAAGCAACCAGCTCATTCCTTGATTTATTTAGAACGAAAGACTTCGTCGCCAGCAGCGCCGCCGCCCTCGTTCAGTGAGCGGACTTATAAGAGAACCCCACCGAACAAGTCAACAGGCCAAATTCGAAAAACTCAGAAAATTCGACAAGGGTCTGAATTTAATATGTTATTTCGGTTTCCTGGAAATGCCGGCCGGCGGGCCCCTGTTAAACGCGGCGATTTTGCAAAGGAGAAGATCCCGAAGGCCCGCAAGAAGCGGGGCGTGCCTTCTTTTGGCCCGGTTCCTCACTAATTGGTTTGTCAACGAAGCGTTAACATGGGGCATGCCTGCGCATATCCTATAAAGCGCGCTGCAAACCTTTAGCCATGCTGTCGATGGATTTGACTCGCGGCTTTGAAAGTTGCACATCTTCGCCTGAAGTTTCTGGAGAGCGCATGACCGACGGGGCACACCCAGTATGACTGCGGATCGCAACGTGATCCGGTCGCTAGGCACGGAACCGCCAATTCTGGCGGAAGGGCGACGTGCACCCGATCGCCGCGAAATTTCGCTTCGATGGCTTTCCGGCACGTTCCTCACTGGTATTACCTCTTCCATATTGATGGGTGTGGCCCTGTTCGCCGCTCTCGACGGACGTCAGCAGCTTGCCATCCCCGCCGAAGCCTTCGCCAAGGCGGATATGGGCAACAACGTGACGGAGGCAGCCCGTCGCGGCACGCGCCTCGTGGCACCGAATATTGCCGCGCGACCGTCCGACCGCTCGATCATGGAAGTCTCGACGGTCATCAACGAAGGCGACAAGGAAGTGGTCCGAAAGGTGCCATTCTCCCACGTGAAAATTCCGCTTGCGGCAAATTACGCCAAGCAGGACGACTATCCAGCCTTCGATCCCCTTAATATCTTCGCCAGCAATGACGACAAGGACGCATCGGCACCTGCACCGAGCAGGACGGGAACGATTTACGGTTCCGAGGTCGAATCCGAAGTCAGCCTGAAGACCGTTGCCTTTCCCGTGCAGCATTCCAAATTCCCCTTCGCCGGCTCGCTGAGCTTCGATGAGGTGGAGGAAGCCGTGCGTTCCAACGGCTCGATCCTGACGGACGGCAACGAACAGCTTGCCGCGCTTTATTACATCGATCCACGCCGTTTCGATAATGACGAAGGCGACGTCGACATCACCGCCGGCCTGGCCGCCCGCGTCGTCGAACAGAACATGTCGGTCTCGACACCACAATCGGCCTCCGTTCCCGTCAAGGAATATGCCGATGACGTGATCCCTGCCCGCCAGACTGAAACCATCGAGGCCGCGCTTTTCGGCGCAGGTTATTCGAAGGCACAGTCTTCGGAGATTGCCGGCCTGCTGGCACCGCAAATCCAGTCGAACAATGTGGAAAGCGGCGATGTGCTGCGCGTCGGCATCCTTCAGGAAGACGAGAAAAGCGATATCGTGCGCGTGAGCCTTTACCGCAAGGGCCGCCACATGGTCACCATGGCCGTCGATGACCGCAAGCGCTTCATCAAGGCCAGCGAACCACCGAAACTGGACGCGGTGGCGACCGCCTTTGACAGCACACCGGCACCTGCGGCGGGGCGCGATCTGCCAAGCGTCTATGACGGGGTGTACCGCGCCGCGCTTGCTTACGGCATGAACCAGGGCATGGTCTCGCAGTTGATCAAGCTTCTGGCCAGCAGCGTCGATTTCCAGGCGCAGCTCAAGCCGGCGGATACGCTCGAAGCCTTCTTCTCCGTGGAAGATGCGGATGGCAAGGCGACGGACAAGTCGGAGCTGCTCTATGTCAATGCCAAGTTCGGCGACAACGAGACACGCTTTTACCGGTTCCAGAATCCGGAAGACAACAGCATCGATTATTTCGATGAAAACGGCAAAAGCATCCGGCAGTTCCTGTTGCGCAACCCGGTTCCAAACGGCCGCATGACCTCCGGTTTCGGGATGCGCCGCCATCCCGTGCTGAAATTCAGCCGCATGCATACGGGAACAGACTGGGCCGCCGCCCGGGGCACGCCGATTATCGCTACGGGTAACGGCACTGTCGAGAAGGCCGGATGGGCCTCCGGTTACGGCAACCAGACCCTGATCCGCCATGCCAATGGCTATGTCTCGTCCTATAACCACCAAAGCGCGATCGCCAAGGGGGTCACCGAGGGGGCAAAGGTCCGGCAGGGTCAGGTCATCGGCTATGTGGGGTCGACCGGTCTTTCGACCGGCGCGCATCTGCACTACGAGCTGATCGTCAACGGCACCAAGGTGGACGCAATGAAGGTGCGTCTGCCGGGCGGCAAGTCGCTTTCCGGCGAAGCGCTGGCGCGTTTCTCCGACGAGAGAAAACGCATCGACAATCTGCTGAATATCGAAGAAAAGTCCAATCAGGTGGCAAGCCGCTGATCGGCAGGGGATTTCAGATCAACAGAGTCCGCTTATAGGAAAAGGGCCCCGTTTCCGGAGCCCTTTTTTTATGCAGCGTCGGCGGCCTCAGTGTCGGCCTCGGCTTTTGGCGGCTTGACCTTGAACAGCAGCCGGTCGGTTCCAGAGGTCACCTTGACCCGCGAACCATCGGGGATTTCCCCGCCAAGGATCATTTCCGCAAGCCTGTCCTGAACCGCCTTCTGGATCACCCGCTTCAGCGGACGCGCGCCATAGGCGGGATCGTAGCCTTTGTTGGCAAGCCAGTTACGGGCATCCTCATCCAGTTCGAGCGAAATCTTGCGATCTCCCAGCAGCGAAACGAGCCGCTTCAACTGGATTTCCACGATGGCACCCATCTCGTCCCGCCGCAGGCGATGGAAGAGGATGATATCATCGATACGATTGAGGAACTCCGGCCGGAAATGCGACCGGACACGCTCCATCACCAGTTCGCGAACCGAATCCACGTCGTCATTGTCACCCATCTGCGTCATGAATTCCGAACCGAGGTTCGAGGTCATGATGATGATGGTGTTCTTGAAATCGACGGTGCGGCCCTGGCCATCCGTCAGGCGGCCATCATCCAGCACCTGCAGCAGGACGTTGAAGACATCCGGATGCGCTTTTTCGATCTCGTCGAACAGCACGACCTGATAAGGCCGGCGGCGAACCGCTTCCGTCAGAGCGCCGCCCTCCTCGTAACCGACATAGCCGGGAGGCGCACCGATGAGCCGGGCAACGGAGTGTTTCTCCATATATTCCGACATGTCGAGGCGGACCATTGCGGTTTCGTCGTCGAACAGGAAGCGGGCCAGCGACTTGGTCAGCTCGGTTTTGCCCACGCCCGTCGGGCCGAGGAAGATGAACGAACCGATCGGCCGGTTGGGATCCTGCAGGCCGGCACGCGAACGGCGAACCGCCTTGGACACGGCCTGAACGGCCTCACCTTGCCCGACAACGGACTTGGCAAGTTCGTCTTCCATGCGCAACAGCTTTTCGCGCTGGCCTTCGAGCATCTTGTCAACCGGAATACCTGTCCAGCGGGAAACGACATGCGCGATATTGTCCGCCGTCACCACTTCCTGAACCATCGAGCCGGCACCGCTGCTGTCCCGCGCTTCCGCTGCAGCCAGTTCCTTTTCGATCCCCGGAATGATGCCGTAGGTCAATTCACCGGCGCGCTGGAACTGACCGTTGCGCTGCGCGATCGCCAGTTCGTTGCGGGCTTCGTCCAGCCGTTTCTTGAGATCGGCGGCGTGGCCGAGCTTCTGCTTTTCCGCCTGCCAGCGGGCCGTCAGCGCATCGGCCTTCTCTTCCGTATCCGCCAGTTCATCCTCGAGCTTCTTGAGCCGGTCGACAGAAGACTGGTCCGTCTCCTGCTTCAGGGCTTCGCGCTCGATCTTGAGCTGGATGATGCGGCGATCCAGTTCGTCCAGTTCTTCCGGCTTGGAATCCACCTGCATGCGAAGACGCGACGCGGCTTCGTCCATCAGGTCGATTGCCTTATCCGGCAGGAAACGGTCGGTGATATAGCGATTGGAAAGCGTCGCAGCCGCAACCAGGGCCGAATCCGAGATACGGACCTTGTGGTGCTGTTCGTATTTTTCCTTCAACCCGCGCAGGATCGAGATCGTGTCCTCAACGGTCGGTTCATCCACCAGCACGGGCTGGAAACGGCGGGCAAGGGCCGGATCCTTCTCCACATGCTTGCGATATTCGTCGAGCGTGGTGGCGCCAACGCAGTGCAGCTCACCGCGGGCAAGCGCGGGCTTCAGCAGATTGGAGGCATCCATCGCCCCATCCGCCTTACCGGCGCCGACCAGCGTATGCATTTCATCGATGAAGAGGATGATGCCGCCATTTTCAGACTGCACCTCGTTGAGGACAGCCTTCAGTCGCTCTTCGAACTCACCGCGATATTTCGCACCTGCGATCAGCGCGCCCATATCGAGCGCCATCAGCTTCTTGTCTTTGAGGCTTTCGGGCACATCGCCATTGACGATGCGCAGGGCGAGGCCTTCGGCAATCGCCGTCTTACCGACGCCGGGTTCACCGATCAGCACGGGATTGTTCTTGGTACGGCGAGACAGCACCTGAATGGTACGGCGAATTTCATCGTCGCGGCCAATAACAGGGTCCAGCTTGCCTTCGCGGGCCTCTTCCGTCAGGTCGCGCGCGAACTTCTTCAGCGCGTCAAAGCCCTGTTCGGCATTGGCGCTGTCAGCCGTGCGGCCCTTGCGGATATCATTGATGACCTGATTGAGCGCCTGCGCCGTCACGCCGGCCTTCTTCAGGGAAGCCGAAGTGGAAGCAGAGCTTTCAATCGCAAGCGCCTGCAGAAGACGCTCGACGGTGACGAAACTATCGCCAGCCTTTTTGGCCAGGTCTTCGGCGGTGGAAAACACCTTTGCAAGGGGAGCCGTCAGCGAAAGGCCGCCATTGCCACCGGATACCTTCGGTAATTTTGCCAGTGCGGCATCATTGGCAAGACGCGCTTCTTTCGCGTCGCCGCCAGCCCGCTCGATCAGCGATGCCGCCATACCCTGCTCGTCATCGAGCAGCACCTTGAGAACATGCTCGGGCGAAAACTGCTGATGGTTTTCGGCCAGCGCAAAGGTCTGCGCCGATTGCAGAAAACCGCGAACGCGCTCGGAGTATTTTTCAATATTCATAGTCGAACCTCCATAGACCGGCCCGCCCGCTTTCGGCACGGCTCCGGGTGTTAGGGTTGAGGCTCCCTCAAAAGGCAAGCCCCGCTACGACAGCCGTGTTTAAGGATTTCACGATCGCCGCCTCTCGATGGTCGGTCGCCAGCAGTATCGGCAACCTTCCATCCTGCTCGAATATGGGAGGCATTTTCATCGGTTTAAAGGGGAAGAAATCCGGCCGTCGAGAAATTTTCCCAGGAAGTTGACAGGCGTCAGCTTCACCCTGCTAGCCATGCCGGCGCGCGCAGTCATAGACTTTGGCGCGCCAAAATAAAAAAACTCCGGCGAGCCGGAGTTTTTCAGTCTGGGGCATGTCTGCCTGCGCTGTTATTCCGCGGCGTTTTCAAGCGTGGCGGGAGCGGCCTCTTCACCGGCTCCTGCATCTTCACCTTCGGCACCTTCGGCAGCCGCAGTGCGACGTGGACGGCGCTGGCGCGGACCAGTCGCCCGGCGCGTCTTCGGTGCGCGTTCGGCCGGAGCTTCCGCCTGCTGCTGTTCCTCTTCGACGGCCACCTCCATCGGCGTACCCTCGATGACGGGCTGCGGCGCCTGACTGGCGTCATAAACCGGAGGCTGCTGGTCTGCGCTCACCTGCTGGCGTGGCTGACGCTCCTGCCGCTCACGGCGGTCGGGACGTTCACGGCGCTCCTGGCGCTGCTCGTTCCGTTCGGCGCGCTCCTGGCGTTCGGGCTGCTGCGCGCGCTCGGCCTGTTCGGCCTGATGCTGCGGTGCAATGGCGCCTTCGTCACCATCGTTCACATCCATCTCGTCGGCATCGGCGGCATTATACTCGCCGCGGTCGTCGCGCTGGAAGCGTTCCTGCATCTGCGCCTGAGCCGACGCGATGATGCGGTTATAATGTTCAGCGTGCTGCAGATAGTTTTCAGCCATCACGCGGTCGCCGGAACTCTGTGCGTCGCGCGCCAGAGCCGCGTATTTTTCCGCTATGTGCTGGGCTGTGCCACGGATTTTAACATCGGGGCCGGAACTGTCATAAGTCCTGGTCAGCGGGTTACCGCCCTTGCGGTTGAAGTTGTTGTTACCGCCACCATTATTATTGTTGTTGTTTCCACGCCCCCGGCCGCGCTTGTTTTGCTGTCCTGGCCTCATCAATTGCTCACCTGAATTCTGTTTTGCTGATAATCTGGTTGTTTTCATGCAATTCCGGGCGGAAAACCGCTGGAAATTTTTCCTGAAATTGCTCCATCACGCGCCCTGCCGAGATACCTCCGGACAAGACCTCGCGTAAGACGACCGGTCGCGCAAATGCTGCACCGAGCCGTCTGCGAACAAAGTTTACTGATTCACATGCCGGAAACGCCCAGCCTTTCAGGGCTCTTTAAAGAACCCGCTTCGGGACTGACCCATACCCTGACGAATCTCAGTTCGTCCTCAGCCACCCGGCATGTGGCCGCAAACTATCCCGCTTCCCGCGGAAATCCAAGCCTTTTCTTTTGCTGTGCAAAATATCCTTGCAAAAAATTCCGCAGACATATCGCCGTCAACTATCTCCGGAAGGTCAAAACTCTATCATTACCGCCATAATCCTTCACGGCGTCCAGAAGAGAGAAGCCGTGGGAAGAAAATATAGCGGAAACATCAAGCCTTTGATCGAAACCGATCTCCACACCGACAATCCCGTTTTCCACAAGAAAGCGGCCTGCTTCGGCAGCGATGAGGCGGTACGGTGCAAGGCCGTCCTGACCTCCATCCAGCGCCGCCAGAGGATCATGATGACGAACCTCTCGGTCAAGCGTTGCGACGATATCGCTTCTTATATAAGGCGGATTCGACACAATTATGTCAAAGCGGCCAGAGATTTTTTCGAACCAGTCGCTTTGAACGGGTTCGAAACGACCGCCGAGATCATTTCGGAATGCGTTTCTCGAGGCTGTTTCCAGCGCGTCGGCGGAGATATCGCTGCCGACACCGGTCGCCTCCGGGCATTCCTTCAAAAGCGCGAGACAGATCGCCCCCGTGCCTGTGCCCAGATCGAGAATACGCGCGCTGCCCCTGGCTGAAACGGCAGCCTTCAAGGCAGGCAGCAGCGTGTCTACCAGAACCTCCGTATCAGGGCGCGGCTCGAGCGTTTCCCTCGACAAAAGAAGATCCAGGCCATGAAACTCCCGATGGCCCAGGATGCGGTGAACAGGCTCGCCGGCGGCGCGTCTTTCAACCATCGCATCAATTCGGGCTTGCTCCTCGGTCGTGAGCGACCGGTCCGGCTTCATCACGAAGTCGGTCAACGAAAAACCGACGACTTCGGCAATCAGGAGACGCGCATCGAGAAGTGGATCGGCGATCCCTGCCGCCTGCAGCCGCTTGCGGGCCGCGGCAAGTTCACTTGCGACAGTGGCCCCGGCCGGCGCGCTCAATGCTGCTCGCCGAGTTGCGCCAGCTGCCCCGCCTGATAATCGGCGATCAGCGCATCCACGAGCTCATCAATCTCGCCTTCGATCATCCGGTCCAGCTTGTAGAGCGTGAGATTGATACGGTGATCGGTGACACGGCCCTGAGGGAAATTATAGGTGCGGATGCGCTCGGAGCGGTCGCCGGAGCCCACCTGACTCTTGCGGTCGGCCGAACGTTCACTGTCCACCTTCTGGCGCTCGATATCGTAAAGCCGTGAACGAAGAACCTGCATGGCCTTGGCGCGGTTCTGATGCTGCGATTTCTCCGAGCTCGTCACGATCAGCCCTGTCGGCAAATGGGTGATGCGAACGGCGGAATCGGTGGTGTTGACGTGCTGGCCGCCGGCGCCCGACGCACGCATCGTATCGATGCGGATGTCTTCCGGGCGGATTTCGATATCGATTTCTTCCGCTTCCGGCAGCACCGCGACGGTGGCCGCAGACGTGTGGATGCGGCCGCTTGCTTCCGTTTCCGGCACGCGCTGCACCCGGTGAACGCCGGACTCGAATTTCAGCTTGGAGAACACCCCTCGCCCACTGATGGTGGCGATGATTTCCTTGTAACCGCCGGCTTCACCCTCGCTTGCGGAGAGCACTTCCACCTTCCAGCCCTTGGAAGCAGCAAAGCGCTCATACATGCGGAACAGATCGCCGGCAAATAGTGCCGCCTCGGAACCGCCGGTCCCGGCGCGTATTTCGAGGATCGCACTTTTTTCGTCCGCAGCATCCTTCGGCAGAAGCAGGACCTGCATGTCCTTTTCGAGCTCTTCGATACGGCTCTCGATCTCCGGCAGCTCCATTTCCGCCAGTTCGCGCATATCCTTGTCGGTCGACTTGTCGGCAAGCAGCGCTTCGAGATCGGCGGCCTCAGAGATCGCCTTCTCGTATTCGCGAATTTTCTTCACCACCGGCTCGAGCTCGGAATATTCCGAAGCCAGCTTCACATAGACATCCGCAGCAGGCCCGGCAGACATACGCGCTTCGATCTCGCCGAAACGTCTTTCCAACTCGCGCATTTTTTCGACGGGAAGCTTCGCCACCAGTCACTCCAATTATGAAACAGTTCTTTTTAAACGGGAATGGAATGCGTCGCCGCAAAGCGTAACAACACCTCGCGCGCGCTTTCCAGCGAATTATGATCATCCAGCGCCGCGTTCAACTCTTCGGCAAGACTTGCGGCATCGAGCCCGAGCAGCATGGCCTTCACGGGGCCGATCGCCGTCGGCGACATGGAAATCGAACGGAATCCAAGCCCGATAAGAGCCATTGCCGAAAGTGGCTTGCTCGCCATTTCACCGCACAGCGTAACCGAAGTCTGATGCCTTTCGCCCGCCCGCACGATATCGCGAAGCATGCGCAGGAACGGCTTGCCGAGATTGTCGAAGCGATCCGAAACACGGGCGTTGCCGCGATCCACAGCCATCGAGAACTGGAAGAGATCATTCGAACCCACGGAGACGAAATCCACCTCCTGCATCAGCTCATCGAGCTGCCACATCAGCGCCGGCACCTCCAGCATGGCGCCGAACTGCAGCTTTTTCGGCAGCGCATGGCTGAATTTGGAAAGATGCTGTACTTCCTTCTGCAGCAGGTCGCGTGCAGCGCGGATTTCGGATACCTCCGTCACCATCGGCAACATCATGCGCAGTTCTGCACCGGAAGCGGCACGCAGAAGCGCGCGCATCTGCGTGCGCATCAGCCCCGGCCGGTCGAGCGACAGGCGGATCGCCCGCCAGCCGAGCGCCGGATTTTCCTCCTCCTGGCCGCGCATGTATGAAACGACCTTGTCGCCGCCAATATCCAGCGTGCGGAAGGTAACGCTCTTGCCCTTCGCCTGCCGCAGGACGGAGCGGTAGAAGGCCTCCTGTTCCTCACCCTTCGGCATGTTGGAAGCGATCATGAATTGCAGCTCGGTACGGAACAGTCCAATGCCATCGGCACCCGATTCATCCAGCTGCGGCAGATCCACCAAAAGACCAGCATTCATCTTGAGGTTGACCTTCTGGCCATCCTTGGTGATCGGTTCGACATTGCGAAGTGCGCGGAACTGCTCCTGCCGGCGGGCACGCAGACGCACTTTTTCCTCATAGGCGCGTTGCAGATCCGACATCGGACGCAAATGCACCTGGCCGTCATCGCCATCGATGATGATGGGATCGTTGTTTTCGGCAAGCGCGACAATGCCCGTCGCCTGCCCGATAACCGGAATGCCCATGGCGCGGGCCACGATGACGACATGGCTGGTCACCGCGCCATCTTCCAGCACCAGACCACGCAGTTTTTCGCGCGGATAATCCAGGAGTTCGGCCGCCCCCATGGCGCGGGCCAGCACGATGGCATCAAGCGGGAAATCCTGTTCCGGACCACGACCGCCAAAACCGATGAGCTGCCGAAGCAGCCGGTTGGCGAGATCGTCGAAATCATGCATGCGTTCGCGCAGATAAGGATCGGTGAGACGCATCATGCGCGCCTTGGTATCGCTCTGTACTTTCTCGACCGCCGCTTCCGCCGTCAGGCCGTTGCGGATCGCTTCTTCCATGCGTCGCACCCAGCCCTGATCGTGGGCGAACATGCGGTAGGTCTCGAGAACCTCGCGGTGCTCGCCTTCGGTCGGTACGTCACGGCGCTGCAGCATGTCATCGATGGAGAGCCGCAGCGAGCCTATAGCATCGGCAAGGCGACGGATTTCCGTATCCGCATCTTCGTTCAGCAGGTTGGTAACGACAATGCGCGGATCGTGCAGCACCACATGGCCAAGACCGATGCCTTCGCCATAGGCGTCGCCGTCGATGGAGACGGCACGCGTCAGGTCCAGCTCGACACCGGGGCGTGTGATCTTCTTCAACTCGCCGCTCGCCACTATTTCAGCGATAAGCATCGCGGTTGTCTCGAGCGCTTCAATTTCATCCTCCCGGTACGTTCGGCTGGCCTTGTTCTGGACCACAAGAACGCCAAGAGTGCGACCGGAGCGCAAAATTGGCACGCCGAGGAAGGAATGATAAATTTCCTCACCGGTTTCAGGAAGATAGCGGAATGCGGGATGCGCCTGCGCATCGGAAAGATTGAGCGGTTGGGCGGAAGCGGCAATGGTGCCGACAAGACCCTGCCCCATTTTCAGCTGCGCAAGATGCACGGCATCCTTGTTGAGACCTTCCGTCGCATAAAGCTCAAGCACGCTGTCGGAACGCAGCACATAGACCGAGCAAACCTCCGCCACCATGTTGCCGGCGATCTGACGGACGATCTGGTCAAGGCGGTCCTGCGGTTCAAGGTGCTCCGCCATCATTTCGCGCAGCCGCTTGAGCAGGACGCGCGGACCTGCGGAAAGGTCTCTCATCGCGTTTGCTCCCCGACGCTTCCGATCCGAATGTCATAATATTCGGGAATCAAAACGTCATTTAAAAATTTATAGCGCGAGAAGCGCGTCCCGCAAGGGACACGCTTTCATGAAACGCCACATCGGAAGAACGCAACTCCGAAGAATCGGAGCATCGGGAACCGATGTCTCGGCTTAGCTCTTATCGAGGCCGTAAGCAGAATGCAAAGTGCGAACTGCAAGTTCGGCATAGGCGCCATCGATCAGGATCGAAATCTTGATTTCCGACGTGGTGATCGCCTTGATGTTGATGTTCTTCTCGGCCAGTGCCTTGAATGCGCTGGCGGCAACGCCCGCGTGGCTGCGCATGCCAATGCCGATAACCGAAACCTTGGCGAGGCCGGTTTCGTTCTGTGCAACGTCGAAGCCGATCTGGGCCTTGTTGTCATCGAGAACCTTAAGCGCCTTGGCAACGTCGCCCGAAGGAACGGTAAAGGTCATGTCGGTGCGCGAACCGTCTTCGGAAATGTTCTGCACGATCATGTCGACATTGATGTGTGCTTCCGCCAGAGGCCCGAAGATCGCGGCGGAGACGCCCGGACGGTCGGCCACGCGGCGCAGCGAGATCTGTGCTTCATCCTTGGCATAGGCGATGCCGGTTACGACTTCCTGTTCCACGATTTCATCCTCGTCACAAATCAAAGTACCGGGCGGGTTGATGAGGTCGCCCATGCCCGGCGCATCGGGATCCTCGAAACTGGAGCGAACGAAGGTGCGCACCTTGTGTACCATGGCAAGCTCGACCGAGCGGACCTGCAGGACCTTGGCACCGAGCGACGCCATTTCGAGCATTTCCTCGAAGGCGATCTTTTTCATGCGGCGAGCCTTGGGCTCGATGCGCGGATCGGTCGTGTAGACGCCATCGACATCCGTATAGATGTCGCAACGATCCGCCTTCACGGCAGCGGCAATGGCAACGGCCGAGGTGTCGGAGCCGCCGCGGCCAAGCGTTGCAATGCGGTTATCGGGACCGATGCCCTGGAAGCCGGCAACAACGGCAACCTGGCCCTCGCCCATGCGTTTCACGATATCCGAGCCGTCAATCTCGAGAATGCGGGCGGCGCCATGCGCATTATCGGTGCGAATCGGGATCTGCCAGCCCTGCCAGGAGCGCGCATTGATGCCCATGGATTGCAGCGTGATCGCCAGAAGACCTGACGTCACCTGCTCGCCGGATGCAACAACCGCGTCATATTCGCGTGCATCATAAAAGGAGGCGGCATTGCTCCCCGTAATCTTTGCTGCGTTCTGCACCCAGTCAACCAATTCGTTGGTTTTACCGGACATAGCGGAAACGACCACGGCCACTTCATGGCCGGCATCCACTTCGCGTTTCACATGCCGGGCGACATTGTGAATGCGTTCGAGGTTCGCGACGGACGTGCCGCCGAATTTCATGACAATGCGAGCCATAGCCTTGACCAGTACCATCCCATTTTCCCGCCGGCTCTTTCACAAGACGGACGGACAAGAACAAACCCAGTCGGCTCTTCCTGACAAAGAGCCTCAAGTTGCGGGTCTCTTAGCGAAAAGGCGGGGGCCACGCAATGCCGTTTATGAACCATGCGGTACGCCTTTTTCGGGAGCCTGAACATGCAACAATGGCGCACTGACGCGCCGGCGGGATAAAGCACCCGCAAAAGAGCGTACCGCGGTGCACTGTACAAATCGGCCCATTCGCAGTATGAGCGCGGCAATGCAACCGGCCAGATGGCCGAAATGGCCTGTATCGGCTGCCCCGGAGACTTTAGGATCTATTGGTTTCGGGCGGATGCGGGCAGCTTCATATCCGAAAGACGGTAGATGACAGACACCCAGGGTATCGCCCCGGCGATCGCGCAGGCGTTGGAAAAACGCGGCTATAAAGATTTGACCCCCGTGCAGCAGGCCATGCTTGCGCCGGAACTTGCCGACAAGGACGCGCTGGTTTCCGCGCAGACCGGTTCCGGCAAGACCGTTGCCTTCGGCATCGCGCTTGCGACCACGCTGCTGCGTGACAACACCCGTTTCGGCCAAGCCGCTGCCCCTCTGGCGCTTGCCATCGCCCCCACACGCGAACTGGCCATGCAGGTCAAGCGCGAGCTGGAATGGCTTTACGAATTTGCCGGTGTCTCCATCGCCTCCTGCGTCGGCGGCATGGATATCCGCAATGAGCGCCGGGCGCTGGAGCGCGGCGCGCATATCGTCGTCGGCACGCCCGGCCGTCTCTGCGACCACATCAAGCGCAATGCACTCGATCTCTCATCGATCCGCGCTGTCGTGCTCGACGAAGCCGACGAAATGCTTGACCTCGGCTTCCGTGAAGATCTGGAATTCATTCTGGAGGAATCGCCCGAAGATCGCCGCACGCTGATGTTCTCGGCCACCGTGCCGCGCAGCATCGCCAAGCTGGCCGAAAGCTACCAGAAGAACGCCGTGCGCATCGCCACCGCTTCCGAACAGAAGCAGCATGTGGATATCGAATATCGCGCGCTTCTGGTTTCGCCTTCCGATCGCGAGAACGCCATCATCAATGCGCTGCGCTTTTACGAAGCCCGCAACGCCATCGTGTTCTGCTCCACCCGCGCCGCGGTGAACCACCTGACGGCCCGCCTGAACAATCGTGGCTTCTCCGTCGTGGCTCTCTCCGGCGAACTGACGCAGAACGAGCGTACACATGCCCTGCAGGCCATGCGTGACGGCCGCGCCCGCGTTTGCGTGGCGACAGACGTTGCCGCCCGCGGCATCGACCTGCCCGGCCTCGAACTCGTCATCCATGCCGACCTGCCGACCAATTCCGAAACGCTTCTGCACCGCTCGGGCCGCACCGGCCGCGCCGGTCAGAAGGGCGTCAGCGCCATCGTGGTGCCGGTCAGCCAGCGCCGCAAGGCCGAGCGCCTGCTCGAAGGCGCCAAGGTCAGCGCCGCATGGGTACACCCACCCTCCGTTGAAGAGATCGTCGAGCGCGACGGCGCCCGGCTTCTGGCCGATCCTACGCTGAGCGAAGCAGTGGCGGATGACGAACGCGATTTCGTGACCAAGCTGCTGGAACAGCATGGCGCGGAAAAAGTCGCGGCGGCCTTCGTGCGCCTTTATCATGCGGGACGTTCGGCACCGGAAGACATTTTTGAAGTCGCGCTTGATAACACCCGCAAGCCGCGCCGCGACAGTTTCGAAACGGTCGAAAACAACGCTCCGCGCCGCGACAGGTCCGATTTCTCCGACAGTGCCTGGTTCTCCCTGTCTGTCGGTCGCAAGCAGAGTGCAGAACCGCGCTGGCTTATTCCGATGCTCTGCCGTTTCGGCAAGATCACCCGCCAGGATATCGGGGCGATCCGCATGCAACAGACCGAAACCTTCGTGGAACTGGCAGCCGACGCCGTCGACCGCTTCACCTCCGCCATCGGCAAGGACATGACGCTCGAAAAGGGCATTCGCCTGAAGGCGCTTGAGGGCAAACCCGAGATGACCGGCGGCTTCCGCGAAGACACGCGGCCGGCCAAGGCCCAGCGGAAGTTCAGCAAGTCCGACTACGCGAGCGCCCCCCGCGATGATCGCAAGGGCGAAGACAAGCCCTGGAAAAAGAAAAAGCCCTTTGGCGACAAGCCGAAATATGAGGGCAAGAAGGACAAGCCATTCGAAAAGCGTGGGCCAAAGCCGACAAAGGGCTGAGGACGCCCTTCGTTTTTAGCTCTTGCAAGAAAATGGGTCCCTTTTTGTGGGACCCAAGCCGGTTGACGACCTCCTCCGTCATGCCGGACCTGATCCGGCATCCAGCCACGACGCGTCTGCGTCGTGAGAAGACCCTTTTGCGATCAAAGACTTGATCGCGCTAGACCCCGGATCAAGTCCGGGGTGACGGAGTGGGGATGCGAAAACTTTGCAATCGATTCAGGTCGACAGATTCAGCAAAAAGCCCCGCTTTCGCGGGGCTTTCTATTTAACGCAATCACAACACCGGCAATCAGAACTCCAGCGCGCGGTCGCCGTTTTCGTCCTTGATGCGGTTCGGAAGACCGATCTTGTTCAGAAGGTTCAGGAACGGCTTCGGTGGCAATTCTTCAACGTTTGCCATCTGCTTCACATCCCATTCGCCCGTCGCTATCAACATGGCGGCAGCAACCGGCGGAACGCCAGCTGTGTAGGAAATGCCCTGCGAGCCGACTTCTTCATAGGCTTCCTTATGGTCAGCCACGTTGTAGATGAAGACTTCGCGTTCCTTGCCGTCCTTGATACCCTTGACGATATCACCAATGCAGGTCTTGCCGACATAATCGGGCGCCAGCGAAGACGGATCGGGCAGCACGGCCTTGACCACCTTCAGCGGCACGACTTCCAGACCTTCAGCCGTCTTGACCGGCTTTTCGGACAGCAGCCCGAGGTTCTTCAGCACGGTGAAGACATTGATATAGTGATCGCCGAACCCCATCCAGAAGCGGACATCGGCGCCGTCCATGTTCTTGGACAGCGAATGCACTTCGTCATGGCCGGTCATATAGGCCTTCTGCTTGCCGACGACAGGCAGATCGAATTCCTGGCCGACTTCGAACATCTGGTTGGTCTGCCACTGGCCGTTCTGCCAGGAATAAACGACCCCGGTGAACTCACGGAAGTTGATTTCCGGATCGAAGTTGGTGGAGAACCAGCGGCCATGGCTGCCGGCATTGATGTCGACGATATCGACCGAGGTGACCCTGTCGAAATACTCATCCTTGGCAAGACGCGCATAGGCGTTGACGACGCCCGGGTCAAAACCGACACCGAGAATGGCAGTAATGCCCTTCTCCTTGCATTCTTCAGCACGCTTCCACTCGTAGTTTCCATACCACGGCGGCGTCTCGCAAATCTTGGTGGGATCCTCGTGGATCGCCGTATCCATATAGGCAACACCCGTGTCCATGCAGGCACGAAGAACGGACATGTTGACGAAAGCCGAACCGACGTTGATGACGATCTGTACGCCGGTCTTGTTGATCAAGGCTTTCGTCGCCTCGATATCCATCGCGTCAAGCGCATGGGCCTCAAGTTTCACATCTGTCTTGAGGCTCTTCTTTTCGCGTACGGACTCGACAATCTTGCGGCACTTTTCCAAAGTCCGTGACGCAATATGAATGTCTCCCAATACATCGCTGTTCTGGGCGCATTTATGCGCCACGACCTGTGCTACGCCACCGGCGCCGATGATCAGAACGTTCTTCTTCATTTCAGGTGATGCCTCCTTTTCCCCGCAGGGATGAGCTTCGTTGGATGTTGAAACAGGGTTTAAGACAGGCTTTGCTCGAAATCGGCAAAGTCGAATTCACGGACGGCGCGAACCGAGCCGTCGAGTTCCTTGATGGCGATCGTCGGCATCTTCACGCCGTTGAACCAGTTTTTCTTGACCATGGTGTAACCGGCTGCGTCCTGGAAGGAGATGCGGTCACCCACTTTCAGCTCCTTGTCGAAGCGGAAATCGCCGAAAATATCGCCGGCGAGGCAGGACTTGCCGCAAACCATATAGGGATGTTCGCCCTCGTTCGGCGATACCTTGGCGCTCTCACGATAGATCAGAAGATCGAGCATGTGCGCTTCGATGGAGCTGTCGACGATAGCGAGGTTCTTCCCGTTGAACAGCGTGTCGAGAACCGTCACTTCGAGCGTCGTGCTCTTCGTGATCGAGGCTTCGCCCGGCTCGAGATACACCTGCACACCGTATTTTTCTGAGAAGGCACGCAGACGGTCGCAGAACTGGTCGAGCGGATAATCGTCGCCGGTGAAATGAATGCCGCCGCCGAGGCTCACCCATTCGGCACGCGACAGCAGCGATCCGAATTTTTCCTCGATCTGCGTCAGCATGCGGTCGAACAGGGCAAAATCGCTGTTTTCGCAGTTATTGTGGATCATGAAACCGGAAATGCGATCCATGACCTTGTCGACCTTGGCGACATCCCATTCGCCAAGGCGGCTGAACGGACGTGCGGGATCGGCGAGATCGAAGCTCGAGGAACTGACCTGCGGATTGAGGCGCAGACCGCGCGTGATGCCGGACGCCTTGTCGGCAAAGCGCTCCAGCTGGCCGATGGAATTGAAGATAATCTTGTCGGCATTCGCAATCACCTCGTCGATCTCGTAATCGGCATAGGCAACGGAGTAGGCATGGGTTTCACCGCCGAATTTCTCGCGGCCAAGACGGACTTCATAAAGCGAGGAGGAAGTGGTGCCATCCATATATTGCGACATGAAGTCGAACACCGACCAGGTGGCGAAGCATTTCAACGCCAACAGCGCCTTGGCACCGGATTTTTCCCGCACATAGGCAATCTTCTCCATGTTGCGAAGAAGTTTTGTCTTGTCGATGAGGTAATATGGCGTCTGCAGCATCTCGTTTCACATATTGATTGAAGTCAAGGTCGGTCTTGGATGATGGGCCTTATATGATGCTTGTTACAGGAAAACAAATGTCCGGGGACTAATTCCTTAAAAATGAGGCGCATCGAGCGGGACGAAGAAAAGACATGACGTTGCGGAACCAAGTCGGTGTCGCTGCGTTTCAATCACGGACAGGCGGGTAGTTTCTGCCGCCGTAATGAAAGTCAAGCGGCGTCAGTCATGGACATGTCGCCATCTCCATCAACGATGTTCAAGAAGGACTTCACTCATGGCAAGCGTGCGTAGCAGCGTTAATGACAAGATCCAGCAATCCCTCGAAAGCGGTGATGCAGCCGATGTGGCCGCGCAGCTCGCCCAGCTTCGCGAAGATCTGGCAAATCTTGCCAAGAGCGTGAAGGCGCTTGGCGTCGGTGCTTCGCATGAGCTGAAAGCTCAGGCCGCGCGTGTTGCGGACGATGCCATCTCCGCATCGAGCGACATGGCGGATACCGTGCGCAACGAGATTTCAACGCTGAATGACAATCTGACGGACCAGGTCCAGCGAAACCCGCTCCAGTCGCTCGGCATTGCGGTCGGCGTCGGTTTCGTTCTTGCCCTCCTGACACGTCGATAAGCTCATGCTTGAGGCATTGCTGGTCTATCTGGGGGAGACCCAGCGTGAAGGGCGTGTCGTCACGAGACGACTGCGCTCTGTCATCATATTATCGGTGCTGGCGGGAATATTTTTCCTGATAGCCTTCGTGGCGGCGGTTGTAGCCGGATCGATTTACCTCGCCCGGCACGTCGGCGCAGGCCCTGCAGCGCTGGTCGTCGCCGGATCCGCGTTTCTGCTTGGAGTCATCATGCTTGTGGCACTCGCCATCCTGAAGCGTCCAAGGGTCTATGCAACAAGGCCGGTCACGCGGCTCGCTGCCGCAGCGCCGCTCACGGCGGCGCCGCTTGCTCTTCAGTCGTTGCTTTCACTCGCGATACAGGCGCGCCCCTATGCGACACTTGCCGTCGCCGTCGCAGCCGGGTTTCTCGCCACGAGGGCAGGTACAAAAAAGACCAAGTAACTTCTTGGCTCGCCAGCGACACCAACCGCGCATCCGGCCCATGGATGCGCGGTTTTTTTTTATGTTACCCGCGAAGGATAGATTGGTTGATGGCGCACTGCGCCACGCCGCCCTTATTTAAACAAAGTAACATACAGTCTCGGCGCATCCGTAATTTTTTGAAAGGCAATTGATGAAGAAGAAAGTCCTTGTCGTCGGTGGTGCCGGCTATATCGGTTCGCACACGTGCCTTCTCCTCTCTGAAAGAGGGTATGAACCGGTCGTTTTTGACAATCTCTCCAACGGGCATGAGGAATTCGTCCGCTGGGGGCCTTTCGAACAGGGCGATATTCGCGACCGGGCGCGGCTGGACGAAGTCTTCGCCAAACACCGGCCGGAGGCGGTTCTGCATTTCGCGGCACTGATCGAGGTCGGTGAATCGGTCAAGCAGCCCGTGGCTTTCTATGACAACAACGTCATCGGCTCGCTCAACCTGCTTTCGTCCGCCATCGATGCCGGTGTCAATGCCTTCGTATTCTCCTCCACCTGCGCCACCTATGGTCTGCCGGAACAGGTCCCGATCGACGAAACGCACCGGCAGGCGCCGATCAACCCCTATGGCCGCACCAAATGGGTGGTCGAGCAGGCGCTGAAGGATTACAGCGCCTATAAGGGGCTGCGCTCGGTAATGCTGCGCTACTTCAATGCCGCAGGCGCTGATTTCGAAGGCCGCATCGGCGAATGGCACAAACCGGAAACCCATGCGATCCCGCTGGCCATCGAGGCCGCACTCGGCCGGCGTCAGGGTTTCAAGGTATTTGGCACCGATTACGACACGCGCGATGGAACCTGCGTGCGCGACTACATCCATATTCTCGATCTCGCCGACGCCCATGTGCGTGCAGTGGATTATCTGCTGGCGGGCGGGGAAACCGTGGAACTCAACCTCGGCACCGGCACGGGCACCACGGTCAAAGAATTGCTGGCAGCGATTTCGGAAGTCTCCGGTCGGCCCTTCCCCGTCGAATATGCCGGGCGTCGGGATGGCGATTCGACAACACTGGTGGCAAATAACGAAAAGGCGAAAGAGGTTCTGGGCTGGGAACCGCGCTATTCTCTTTCCGATATCATCAAATCCGCCTGGGCATGGCATTCGTCGCGGAACGCGGGTGAATAAACCAGTCAGTTGATAAAAAGACACCGGCCGACGGCCGGTGTCTCCCGCGGGACGGCGGATGGCGCCTGTTCCCGCTCCTGCCTCCCAGGTATGGGATTTACGGCTTTGTCGCCGAGGTGGTGGTGCTGTCGGGTGCCGCCGGGGTTGCCGCGTTCTGCTCGCTGGTCTTCTGCTCCAGCGTCTTGAATTCCGGCGCTGCCTTCAGCGTTTCCGCGGTTTCGGTCGTCGTCAGGCGAATGGTGCCGTCCTGCGCGTTGCGCGTCATCGTCACCTTGTCCATGGGAACGGCCACGTCCTTGGCGCCGATACCCAGGAAGCCGCCAACACCGATCACCGCTGCAACCAGACCGCCATCCTGTTCCATGATGAGGTTCGTCACATTGCCGATGCTCTCATCGGCCGCTGTGTAGACAGACTTGCCGATATAGTCATTGGCGCTGATTTGCGTTTCGCCCTGCTCCGTCAGATAGGCTCCGCCGGTGGTCGTGGCTGCGCTGTCATTGGCCGAGGGTGCTGCAGGAGCCATGGGCGTCGCTGGCGGCGTCGCCGGTTCAGTCTGTGCGCTGGGATTTGCCGGCGCGGGCTGCGTCGTGCCCTGAGCGATGGCAAGCGGCGCGAAAGCCGTCGTGCCCATGAGGGCGGCGGTGACGAGGATCGTAAGTTTCTTTGCCATTTCGTACCTTCCTTTCATCGTTCTCAACTGGCCGGCGGAAACATTTTTCCGCTCTTCGACCGGTTCGACTGGCAAACGGCATGGTTGTCCAAATAGTTCCGATTTTTTCAATCACGGCTTTGGGAGATGTCGTGAACCACAACAACCAAAGGTAAGAAATCAGCCATTGCCAATGGGGTATGGCGCGGTATTATCCATGTCGTAACAAAGGGATAAATGCCGGAGTTTTTATATGCCTCGACCCGGCAACAGACTGATGAACATGATCTCGGCTTTGCGTCGGCGTAGCGCGAATTTTTTCCCGACCGCCTCCATCGGCACCTATCTGGTGGTGATGGCGACCGTCATCACTTTGCCGCTGATCCTTTTCGTCGGCTACTTGATGCTCCGCCTGGAAGCGGAAAAACGCGACGACCTGCAGCGCGAGACGATCGAGGATGTACGGGTCGTCAGCCGCAACATCGATCGCCGTCTGCAGGAAATCGCCACCTCGCTTAATCTGCTGTCGCAATTTCCCGAACTCGAAAGCGGCAATCTCGCCGCCTTTCAGGGACGCGTAGCAGACAGCCTGAAACGGGAGGGTCTTTATGCCATTCTTGCCACCAAGGATGGCCAGCAGCATCTCAACACCCGTGTGCCCTTCGGCAAGCCTCTCGGCAAGGTGCCGGTCGAGGCCGATCTCGCCAAAGCGATAGAATCCCGCCGTATAACGGTATCGAACATTTTTTTCGGCTCAACCAGCAAGGAATGGGTGTTCAACGTTACCATGCCGCTCGATCCGGAACTCGGGTCTGCCGGAGACGCCCTCATCCTGACGCAGAATGCCAGTGACCTGAGCCGGCTCATCTCCACCGAGAACCTGCCGCGAAACTGGGCGGTCGCTATCATCGACGGCACCAATCGTGTCGTTGTATCCACCGCTCCTGACGAGGCGGCGATTGGCAAACCGTTCGTCACCCCGGCCATACTCTCCGAAATGCAGGCCTTCAGCGGCAATTTTTTCGACGGCAAGGGCAATCTTTACGCCTATGCGCAATTGCCGGGCTGGCAGTGGAAAACCGTCATGTGGGGGCCGCTTGCCGCCAGTCAAGCTGCGCTGGTCGATACCTGGCGGCAGATGATGATCGGCAGCCTGGTACTCGTTTTGATTGCTATAGGAGGCGCCTATCTGGTGGGGCGGCAATTGCGCAGCTCGATCCGCGACCTGACCCTCATGGCCGAGCGCATTGGTGAAGGTGAGATCGTCGCGCCGGTGGATACCAAGATAAAAGAGGCCAATCAGGTGGCCATCGCGCTTTCAAACGCCTCCTTCGACAGAAGCCAGTCAGAAGAAAGGCTGCAATTGCTGCTGCATGAGCTGGTGCACCGCTCCAAGAACATTCTCACGCTTGTTCAGGCGATGATACGGCAACTGGGCCGCGAGAATAAAAGCATTCCGGAATTCCAGAAAGAGGTGGACCATCGCCTGCGCGGCCTCGGCATGTCGATCCGGGCCCTGGCGGAAGTTCAGTGGCAGGGCTTGCCAATCCGGAAACTGATCGAGACCCACCTCGATGTTTTTGGCACGGTGGCAGAGCGTTTTGTTCTGGCGGGAGACGATTTCATGCTCTCGCCCGAGGCCGCGCAGAATTTTGGCCTCGTCGTGCATGAGCTTACCACAAATTCCATAAAATACGGCGCTCTGTCCGCGCCCTCAGGCAAAATTACTGTCCGTTGGGAACCGGTTGAAAAAGACGGGCGGCAGATGCTTCATCTTGTATGGACCGAAACGGGTGGCCCCCCGGCGCAGGAGCCCAGCCGCAAGGGTTTCGGGACTACGGTCATCAAGAGGCATGCGGAAGGCGCTTTCGGAGGGAATGTGACAACGGAATATCGTGAAAGCGGTTTCGAATGGGCGCTGGAGGCGCCGATGCGTTACTTCACGCCCAAACGATCCGATCAGGCGGGCTCCCACTAACTAATCGGACCCGCAAAAGTGACGATAATTCGTGAGCCGCAAAAAATATACATTTTGCTGGAACCGAATCTCGCCAGGTGTGTTTTTAATGCAGGCCAAGCAATTCCCCCGTCCCCGCCTGAAGCTTGGCCTAGTATAAACGGGTTTCGCCCCTGAAAACCCGTCATTGAAATAGCACGGCTCTCTCTGAGCCGTGCTTTTTTAATGTCTTCTGTAGTGAAAGGCGGCCGAGACGTCCGGCCGGCCGCGTGCGTCGCTTACATATCTGCGACGTCGCCCGAGGGGAATTTCAGCCGATAAACAATGCGCTCCGGAGTAAGCTCATATTCGGTACTTCCTCCCAGAGCGGAGGGAACCACCTTTTCCAGCACGACGCTGCCAAAACTGCCGCGCCTTGCCTCCACCGGTTCCTTCGACGGCGTCATCGGCTCGTTCCATTCGACTATATAGAACTCCCCCTCCTGCCGGCATTGCAGGGATATTGGCGGGTGATAGGCGAGATTGCCGCTGTGGCTGACAGTGTTGACAACAAGTTCGTGAAAGGCGAGCCCGATATAGAGCGCGCCGTTCGGATTGAGCAGCAGGTTCTCGCCCTCCATATGGATGAGGTTCGGATATTCAGGCACATAGAGATCGAATTGCTGTCGCAGCAGCTCGAATATACGTGCCCCCCGCCAATCGGAATCGGTGATGAGATCCTGGCTTTGGGCAAGCGCATGCAGGCGCCCCCGGAATTTGCGCAGGAAATCATCCTTGGTGAGACTGAAACGGGCCGTCTGGCCCGCAAGGCTCTGGATGATCGCCAGCAAATTCTTGGAACGGTGACTGACTTCCCGCAGCAACGAACGCAGAAGTTGCTCGCGTCGCCGTTCCGCCGTCACTTCCCGGATGGTGGTTTTCATCACCATCTGGTTCATCTGATTCAAAGTCGAGTGCACGTGGAACTGGAAGACTCGATCATTGCCCGCGCCCACTTCCAGCATGCCGCGACTGCCAGCCGCGCCCATGTCTTTCTTGAGCTCGGCCAACCGCCCGGACAAATCCTTTCCGAACAGATTTTCATCAGTTGGAGGGGATTCAGCCGGCAGCTTCCAGACATCCGGAAGATTGGCCACGAATATGTAGTCACGGTTGCGGTCCTGGAGCATGACTGTCTCACCCGAATCGAGCAAGGCAAGGACGAGCGAATCGTGAAGTTCGCTTTCGTCCCTCTCCGCGTTATGCCACGCCAGCCGATGCAAATTCATCTCCTTGCAGAAAGTCGCGGGGCAGCCCCACGACCGTAACCGCCAACGCCCGGGCACCAGAGAGGTTCCCGGTCAGCGTGCGGTTTCGGCAAAATCTCACGCCGCGACGCGCGAGCTTTCGTTGAAAAACAGGGCCTGGCTGATGAGCGCTTTCACCATGTCCGGGTTGAAGGGCTTCGTTACGAGGAATGTCGGCTCGGGACGTTCACCCGTCAAAAGACGCTCCGGGAAAGCAGTGATGAAGATTACCGGGAGGGTGGTCATCTGAAGGATGTCCTTCATCGCATCGAGGCCGGAGCTGCCGTCGGCGAGCTGGATGTCGGCCAGGATCATCTTCGGCTGTGTACGATGGAAGAGATCGAGCGCTTCCGTGTGCGTGCGGGCGATGCCCGTCACACGATGGCCGAGATCGGTGACCATCTGTTCGATATCCATGGCGATCAGCGGTTCATCCTCGATGATCATGATATCGGTCGCCACCTGCCGGGCGATTTCAGACGCTGCCTCGTCGATGAGCTTACCGACCTGGTCTTCGGATACCCGCAGAACCTCAGCCGTCTCCGACGGCGAGAACTCCTCGACGGTTGTCAGGAGGAAGGCCTGGCGGGCAAGTGGCGGCACGGCGGACAAATTGGCGGAAGCGCGTTTTTCCCATCCAGACAGGTTTTCGTCGGCCTTAATATTGATCGTGACGGAACTAAAGATCGATACGAACAATTGATAGAGCGAAACACGATCGCTGCTTGTCTGCGGAAAGATGCTGATATCGGCGATCAGCGCTTCGAGTGTAGCCGCAACATAGGCATCGCCCGTTGATTGTGAGCCGCAAACGGCACGCGCGAACCTGCGCAGATATGGCAGGTGCGGTGCGATGCGTGTAGAAACTGACATGGAATTCTCCCCTTTCATGCGGTCTGCAACGCAAACCCAAGATAGCAACGTGCACATCGCAAAAAAAGTTCCGAACCACCGGAACTATTTTTTTCGCCGTGCATTCTTTGCCACGACAAAAAAGGAATACCGGACGTTATGAGCATATTTCAATCGGACCAAGATCAGCCGGATAATCCGGCCGCCCCCCAGGTCCCGCACTCAGGGCGGGCGGTGATTTCCCGTAAGCTCAGGGAGCTTTATGATGCCGTTCAGGACGAAGGCATCCCTGACAAATTCCTCGACCTTCTCGAAAAACTCGATGAAGCGGAAAGCAGAGCCAAAATCAAGGCTTTGGAGGAATGATGGCGAAAGAGCCGGAGCAGACAGAATACAACTTCAAGCGCGAGATGCTGGCAGCACTGCCCAACCTTCGCGCCTTCGCAATTTCGCTGATCCGTTCGAGGGACCGGGCCGACGACCTCGTGCAGGACACGATCATGAAAGCCTGGGCGAAACAGGACAGTTATCAACCCGGCACCAATATGCGCGCCTGGCTGGTAACGATCCTGCGCAACGAGTTTTATAGCCAGATCCGCAAATCCGGCCGCGAGGTGCAGGACACGGATGGTGTCTATACGTCCCGCATGTCGGTCCCGCCGGAACAGCATGGCTCGGTGGACCTTCAGGATTTCCGCGCAGCGCTCGCGAAATTGCCCGACGACCAGCGTGAAGCCATACTGCTGATCGGCGCTTCCGGCTTCGCCTATGAAGAGGCGGCGGAAATCTGCGGATGCCCTGTGGGGACGATCAAAAGCCGCGTCAGCCGTGCAAGGTTGCGCCTGCAGGAACTGCTGGGCATCGAGAATGAAAACGAGTTCGGTCCCGACGCGCAGATGACAGCCGTCACCGCCGCTGCAACGGCGCGCTGAGAGGACTGGACGCAGAAGGTAACGAACGGGCAGACGCGAGTCTGCCCGTTTTTCGTCTTCTTTTTAGATGCCGGTTTCCTTGACGGACTGCATGACCACAAAGGTCGACGTGTTAGCGACAGACGGCAGGCTCGAGATTTTTTCGCCCAATACTCTTCTGTATTTGCGTATGTCGCTGGTGCGGACCTTCAGGAGATAATCGAAGGCGCCGGCGATCATGTGGCATTCTTCTACTTCCTTGATCTTGCGTACCGCAGTGTTGAACTCCTCCAGTGCCTTTTCCCGAGTATCGGACAGCTTGACCTCGGCAAAGGCGATATGGTCGACGCCGAGTTTCTGCGGATTGAGCATGGCGCGGAAGCCGAGAATATAGCCCTCATCCACCAGTCGCTTCAGCCGCGTCTGGCAGGGTGTCTTGGAAAGACCTACCTTTTTCGACAGCTGCAGCACGGACATGCGCCCATCCTCACTGAGCGCCTCGAGAATCTTGAGGTCGAAGTCATCCAAACCGTCTGTTTTCTGACTATTTGCCATTCATTTTCACGCCAAATTGGGACAATAAAAGTTCGTATTGCCTGTTTTATGCTAAAAATAATGCCGTAGCAATTTTCGCGGCAATGATATTGTGAGCGTAGGGATGACGAGCGGCGGGCTGAGGACACGCTGCCGCCGGCAGTCTGTCTTCAACAGCGTTTTCAGGATTTTCAGAATGGCCGATGGTGCAAGCAACGCCGGTGTAGTGACGAGTGGTATTTTCCAGAATTTTGCGCCGCCGGTGCGTGAGCAGACCCTGCTGCGCAAGGCGATCACTGCCGCCTATCGCCGTACCGAAGAAGAATGCATGGCGCCGTTGATCGAGGCGGCGACGGTGACGGCAGAACAGGCGAAAGCCATTCGCGAGACCGCTCGCAAACTGATCGAAGCATTGCGGGCCAAGACCAAGGGCACCGGCGTCGAAGGGCTGGTCCAGGAATATTCGCTCTCCAGCCACGAGGGTGTTGCCTTGATGTGCCTCGCCGAGGCCCTGCTGCGCATCCCCGACACTGCCACCCGCGATGCGCTGATCCGCGACAAGATCGCTCGCGGCGACTGGAAATCCCATATTGGCGGCGGCCGCTCGCTCTTCGTCAATGCGGCCACCTGGGGTCTCGTCATCACCGGCAAGCTCACCTCGACGGTGAACGATAGCGGCCTTTCGGCGGCGCTGACCAAGTTGATCGCCCGGGCTGGCGAACCCGTCATCCGCCGCGGCGTCGATATGGCGATGCGCATGATGGGCGAGCAGTTCGTGACCGGCGAGACGATTGGGGAAGCGATCAAGCGTTCCAGGCCGCTGGAAGAACAGGGCTTTCAGTACTCCTACGACATGCTGGGTGAAGCCGCGACCACTGCAAAGGATGCGGAGCGTTATTACAAGGATTATGAAAACGCCATCCACGCCATCGGCAAGGCCTCTGCCGGGCGCGGTATCTATGGCGGTCCGGGCATTTCCATCAAGCTTTCAGCGCTGCACCCACGTTATGCGCGCGCGCAGGCCGAACGCGTCATGGCGGAGCTTCTGCCCCGCGTGAGATCACTGATGCTGCTTAGCAAAAAATACGATATCGGCCTGAATATCGACGCTGAAGAAGCGGACCGGCTGGAATTGTCGCTTGATCTTCTGGAAGAACTGGCGCTGGACAAGGACCTTGCCGGATGGAACGGCCTCGGTTTCGTGGTGCAGGCCTATGGCCGCCGCTGCCCGTTCGTTCTGGATTACATTATCGACCTTGCCCGCCGTTCGAACCGCCGCATCATGGTGCGTCTTGTCAAGGGCGCCTACTGGGACGCCGAAATCAAGCGCGCGCAGGTGGAGGGGCTGGAAGACTTCCCGGTCTTTACCCGCAAGGTGCACACCGATGTCTCCTACATTGCCTGCGCCCGCAAGCTGCTCGTCGCGCGCGATGTGATATTTCCGCAATTTGCGACCCATAATGCGCAGTCCATGGCGACGATCTATCATCTTGCCGGTCCAGACTTCAAACTTGGCGACTACGAGTTCCAGTGCCTGCATGGCATGGGCGAACCGCTTTACAGCGAGGTCGTCGGCAAGAGGAAACTCGACCGGCCGTGCCGCTTCTACGCCCCGGTCGGCACCCATGAAACGTTGCTGGCCTACCTCGTCCGCCGCTTGCTGGAGAACGGTGCCAACTCCTCTTTCGTCAACCGCATTGCCGACCCCGCGGCGCCGGTGGATTCCCTGCTGGAAGACCCGGTCGCCATCGTCAAGGCCCATAACGTTCCCGGCGCACGTCACGACCGCATCGCCGCCCCTGCCGACCTGTTCGGGCCGCAACGTAAAAATTCCGCCGGCCTCGATCTCTCCAGCGAAACGACACTCGCTGCTCTCGACAAGGTCCTGAAGGCCGGGGCATCGGCCGAGTGGAAAGCGGCCGCGCCGCAAGCGGGCGGCGCAACGCGGCCGGTTCTCAACCCGGGCGACCACAATGATATCGTCGGATACGTCACCGAACCGACTGAAGCTGATGTGGAAGCGGCCATGCAGCGCGCGGCGTCCTCGAACTGGCCGTCCACCCCTGTGGAAGAGCGCGCCGCCTGCCTGGAGCGCGCCGCCGACGCCATGCAGGCCGAAATGCCCGATCTGCTCGGCCTTGTCATGCGCGAGGCGGGAAAATCCATGCCGAACGCCATTGCCGAGGTGCGCGAGGCCATCGACTTCCTGCGTTATTACGCAGCGGAAGCGCGCAGGAATTTCACGGCCGGCGAGAAGCCACTCGGCCCGGTCGTCTGCATCAGCCCGTGGAACTTCCCGCTCGCCATCTTCATCGGTCAGGTGACGGCGGCGCTGGTTGCCGGCAATCCGGTTCTGGCAAAGCCCGCCGAAGAAACGCCGCTGATCGCGGCGCAGGGCGTGCGCCTGTTGCATGAGGCCGGCGTTCCGCAAGACGCTGTGCAGCTTCTGCCGGGCAACGGCAAGACGGGTGCAGCACTCGTCGGCTCGCCGCTGACGGCAGGCGTCATGTTCACCGGCTCCACGGAAGTGGCGCGGCTCATTCAGGGGCAGCTTGCCGGCCGGGTTCTGGCGAATGGCCAGCCGGTACCGCTGATTGCCGAAACCGGCGGCCAGAACGCCATGATCGTCGATTCCTCGGCTCTTGCCGAACAGGTCGTCGCCGACGTCATTGCTTCCGCCTTTGACAGTGCCGGTCAGCGCTGCTCGGCGCTGCGCATTCTCTGCCTGCAGGAAGATGTTGCGGACCGCACACTGACCATGCTGAAAGGCGCGCTGCATGAGTTGCGCATCGGCCGCACCGATCGACTCTCGGTTGATGTCGGCCCGGTCATCACCGCCGAGGCCAAGGGCATCATCGAAAAACACATCGAGGACATGCGTTCGCTCGGTCACCGCATCGAGCAGATCACACTTGCGGGAGAACCCGGCAAGGGCACGTTCGTGCCGCCGACCATCATCGAGATGAAGTCCCTTGCGGATCTGAAACGCGAAGTTTTCGGTCCGGTGCTGCATGTCATCCGCTTCAAGCGCGACAATCTCGACCGGCTGATCGATGAGATCAACGCCACCGGTTACGGCCTGACCTTCGGTCTGCACACACGTCTCGACGATACCATCCAGCACGTGCTCTCCCGTGTCGCGGCCGGCAATCTTTATGTGAACCGCAACATCATCGGCGCAGTCGTCGGCGTACAGCCGTTTGGCGGACGCGGTCTTTCCGGCACGGGCCCCAAGGCCGGCGGCCCGCTCTATCTCGGGCGCATGACGCAAAAGGCACCGAAGATCGACCGCATCGCCAGCCAGCAGGATCAGGCCGCCGTCGATCTCGCCCGCTGGCTTGACGAAAACGGCGAGACGGTCGCGGCGGAAGCCGCAAGGCAGGCCGCGGCGCTTTCCGGCCTTGGCTTCGAGACAGAACTGGCAGGCCCTGTCGGTGAGAGAAATGTCTATGCGCTGCATCCGCGCGGAAAGGTTTTGCTGGTCCCGGCAACCGAACAGGGGCTTTACCGCCAGCTCGCGGCAGCGCTTGCGACTGGAAATGCGGTTGTCATCGACAACGCGTCGGGGCTTGAAAAGTCGATCTATGGCTTGCCGGCAACCGTCACCTCGCGCATCGTCTGGGCGGATGACTGGGCAAAGTCAGGCCCCTTTGCCGGTGCGCTGGTTGAAGGCGATGCGGAGCGTGTGGTTGAGATCAACAGGAAAATCTCGGCTCTTTCCGGTCCGCTGGTTCTCGTTCAGGCCGCTACCACGGAAGCGCTTTCCGGGGAAAGCCAGCCCTATGCGCTGGACTGGCTGGTGGAAGAGGTCTCCGTCAGCGTCAACACCACCGCCGCTGGCGGCAATGCCAGCCTGATGAGCATTGGCTAAAACATGGGGCGGCAGGGTCTTGGCCCTGCCGCGACACCCATTATTACCCTGTAACCTCTCCCCGGCCGAAGAGCTGGTTCAGAACCTGCTCTTCCAGTCTCGCAAACTCCGCCGTGCCATGGCGGCGCGGACGCGGCAGCTTCACATCGAGGTCGAGTGCGATGCGGCCCTCATCGATGACGACAATGCGATCGGCGAGCGCCACAGCCTCGGAAACATCATGCGTGACGAGCACGGCGGTGAATTTCTGCTTGCGCCAGATGCGCTCCAGCAAAAGCTGCATTTCGATGCGGGTGAGCGCGTCGAGCGCGCCGAGCGGCTCATCCAGCGCCAAGATCTGCGGATGGGCGACAAGCGCCCGCGCCAGCGCAACACGCTGCTTCTGGCCGCCGGAAAGCACATAGGGCCACTCACCCGCCCGGTCCCTCAGGCCCACCTCATCGAGGATGGCAAGCGCCTGTTCCTGCGCCGCCTCGCCCCTGGCGATGCCGGTCAATCCCACTGAAACGTTATTCGCGATACGCTCCCACGGCAGAAGACGCGGCTCCTGAAACATCATGCGGGTGCGGCTTGACGCATCCTTAGAGACGGTTCCGGTGGTCGGCGTGTCGAGACCGGCGAGAATGCGCAAAAGCGTGCTTTTGCCACAACCGCTCTTGCCGATAATGGCCAGAAACTCGCCTTCCCGCACATCGAGATCGATGCCGCGCAGAACCGGCTTGTCGCCGAAGCTCTTCGTGATGTTGCGGAAGCTGAAGGCAACCTTGCCTTCGGTCGATTTCGGGCCGGGTTCGATCTTTGCCTCCGCTCCTGCCGGCGGGGATGGCTGGGCATCAGGGCGTCTCAACGTCGTCACATTACCGGTCGACATGGGTTACCTCAGACTTTCTTGAAGGCTGGATGCCATTGCAGGAAGATGCTTTCGAGGAAGCGGGCAAAACTGTCGGCCAGCTTGCCGAGAAGCGCATAGATAAGGATCGAAAGAACCACGACGTCGATCAGCAAGAACTCGCGGGCCTGCATGGCCATATAGCCAAGGCCGGAAGAGGAAGAGATGGTTTCCGCCACAATCAGCGTCAGCCACATAATACCGAGCGCATAACGCAGGCCGGTGAAAATCGAGGGCAGCGCGCCGGGCAGGATCACCCGCCGGAACAGCGTGAAGGGCGACATGCCGTAGGTACGGCCCATTTCCACCAGTTGCGGATCGACGCCCTGGATGCCGAGCAGCGTGTTGATGTAGATCGGGAAAAATACGCCGAGCGCGACCAGAAAGAGCTTCGCTTCCTCATCGATGCCGAACCACAGGATGACGAGCGGAATGAGCGCCAGATGCGGAATGTTGCGGATCATCTGCAGCGTTGTATCGGTGAAACTGCGGGAGAACTTCGACAGACCGTTCGCCAGCCCGAAGATGAAGCCGATGGAGCCGCCGATGGCGAAACCGGCGAGTGCACGGGCGGAACTGACACCGATATTGGCGAGGAGTTCCCCCGAGAGCAGAAGCCGCCAGAAGGCTTCGGCGACTGCGGAGGGGGCGGGCAGCACATTGGCGGAAATCACCCCCGCGCGCGCTGCCACCTCCCATCCTGCAAGGATGAGTGCGGGAAGCAGCCAGCCGATGATGCCGCCGAACTCGATGCGCTTACTGCTGCTCACGGCATGTCCCTCCAGCTCAGTTGGTGGCGCCCGACCAGACGGCATCCTTGATGCTGATCTGTTTCGGGATCAGGCCGAGACGATAAAAGCGATCCGCCGTTTCCTGCTGGCTGGCGATGATCTTGTCATCGATCCTGGTAATGCCGAATTCCGAACGGTTCGCGGCAAGCGTCTGCGCCTCCAGCGGCACGCCCGTCACCTCATGCAGCGCCGCAGCGACCTTGTCGCGATTGGCGGCGGACCACTTCGCAGCCTCACCGAGCGCATCGATCGTCGTGTTGATGGTATCGCCATGCGATTTGGCGTAGTCGCGATTGGCGAGGAAATAGGTGCTGACAGCAAGCACATCGCTGGTGCGGGCCAGCGTCACCGGCTTGTATCGGGTTTCGGCAATCGCATAGAAAGGATCCCAGACGGCCCAGGCGTCGATCTTGTCGCTGGCGAAGGCTGCCGCGGCATCGGCAGGACTGAGATAGGTCACCTCGATATCGCTGAATTTCAGGCCATTCTTTTCCAGAGCCGCGACGAGCAGGTTATGTGCACTGGTGCCTTTGCCGACGCCAACCTTCTTGCCCTTCAGATCGGCAACCGACTTGATGCCGCTTTCGGGTTTGGTGAAGATCGCCTCGCCCTTACCGTTCGAGGGAAGCGCCGCCACATAAACGATGGCCGAACCCGCTGCCTGGCCGAAGATCGGCGGCGCATCACCCGTCCAGCCGACATTGATGGAGCCGACATTCAGGGCTTCCACCAGCGGCGGGCCTGCGGTGAATTCGACCCATGAAACCTTCACGCCCTTGGCTTCGAGCGCCTTTTCGATGACGCCCTGCTGGCGGGCGATAACAGGCAGGCCGGTTTTCTGATAACCGATCTTCAACTCTTCCGCCGCCCCTGCCTGCAGCGGCAGGACGGAGAATGCGGCGGCGGCAAAAAGGCTGGCGGAAAGCGCGCGTCGGGTGATGGCTGGCATTTCATCTCCTTATCACCAGCCCCTCTGGCCGGATCACGATATGGAGCAATGCTATGGTTTTCCATTAAAACGATAGAGAGACGATAATTCAATATCGGCAATGTTGCGGGAATAAAATTTCGCGCAACCACATGTTTTCCGCAAATCATCGCGGAGGCCCTTGTCGGACCCATCGAATAGAAATGCCGGTGCGGAGGAAGCCGCACCGGCATGATGGATCAATTTCTCTTCCGACAACGCGATCGAAAAGTCGATTACTCGATATCGAAGGAAACCCCCTGCGCCAGCGGTAGCGCCTTGGAGTAGTTGATCGTGTTGGTGGCGCGGCGCATATACGCCTTCCACGCATCCGAACCGGATTCACGGCCGCCGCCAGTTTCCTTCTCACCGCCGAAGGCACCGCCGATTTCCGCACCCGACGTGCCGATATTGACGTTGGCGATACCGCAATCGGAGCCTTCCGACGACAGGAAACGTTCCGATTCCTGTATGTCGCGGGTGAAAATGGACGACGAAAGACCGGCGGCAACGGCGTTGTGCGCTTCAATCGCCTGATCGAGATCGCTGTACTTCATGACGTACAGGATCGGGGCGAAAGTCTCTTCCAGAACGGGGCCAACCTGCTTCGGCATTTCGACCAGCGCCGGTTTCACATAATAGGCATCTGCCGCACCCGTATCCACGCGCCCGCCCCCATTCACCACGCCGCCAGCCGCCTTGGCCGCTTCGAGGGCTTTCTGCATGGCCTCGAATGCCGCCTTGTCGACCAGCGGGCCTACGAGTGCGGAGGTTTCCAGCGGGTTGCCGACGGAGACGGAAGCATAGGCCTTTTTCAGGCGTGGCACGAGCTCGTCATAAACGCTGTCATGCACGAAAAGGCGGCGAAGCGTGGTGCAGCGCTGGCCGGCCGTGCCCATCGCACCGAAGGCGATGGCGCGCAACGCCATATCGAGATCGGCGGAGGGGCAGACGATGCCGGCATTGTTGCCACCGAGTTCAAGAATGGCACGGGCGAAGCGTTTCGCCAGACGCGGCCCGACATCACGGCCCATGCGGGTGGAGCCGGTGGCCGAAACCAGCGGCACCTTGGGATTATCCACCAATGCCTCGCCGACCGCGCGATCGCCGATCAGCAGTTGGGACAGACCTTCCGGCGCGTCGCCGAAGCGGGCGGCAGCGCGTTCGAAAATGCCCTGAACGGCAAGCGCCGTCAGCGGCGTCTTTTCGGACGGCTTCCAGACGACCGAATTACCGCAGACGAGGGCAAGTGCGGCATTCCACGACCAGACGGCGACGGGGAAGTTGAAGGCGGAGATGACGCCGACGACGCCGAGCGGATGCCAGGTTTCCATCATCCGGTGGCCGGGGCGTTCGGTGGCGATGGTGAGGCCATAAAGCTGGCGGGAAAGACCGACCGCGAAATCGCAGATATCGATCATCTCCTGCACTTCGCCGAGACCTTCGGACGGGATTTTGCCCGCTTCCAGCGATACGAGACGGCCGAGATCGGCCTTGAAAGCGCGCAGTTCTTCGCCAAGCAGCCGGATCAGCTCACCACGGCGCGGCGCGGGAACATTACGCCATGCCTTGAAGGCAGCGTCCGCCCTGTCGATCACGGCCGCTACGCCCTCGACCGAAACGGTCTTCAGACTTGCAATCCGCTCGCCTGTCACCGGGCTGAAAGAGGCCATGTCGCCACCAGTGTAGAGATCGCGGGCAACGCCCATCCTCTCGAGCAGGGCGGCGGCTTCCTGTTTCACGTCGAGCTTCGTGGTTGCATCCATATCAATTGTCCTTTTGGCTGAGAGGGAGGAAGGCCGCCTTGATACGGCGCTTTCAACTCCCGTCGCTCTTCTTTCCCCGGAATTCGTTATATGTTCTGGGAACTCGCTCCGTCGAACTCGGCAAAACCCCGTTCCATTCTTTCCCGTAATCATATATGGGCATTATGACCCTTTTCCAATGAGGAAATCGGGTAAGTTGATGCGAGAATGGAATGGATCCGCGTAGAAGACTGGTCCCTGACATCGTCACCCTGCAGGCGTTCGAATGCGCCGCACGGCATGGCAATTTTACCCGCGCTGCCGAAGAACTCAACCTCACGCAGAGCGCTGTCAGCCGACAGATCGGCGAACTCGAAGCGCAGACGGGGATGCAGCTTTTCGAGCGTATCCGCAGACGGGTGGTCCTTTCAGAGGCGGGGCGCAAATTCCTGCCCGATGTGCGGCGCCTGTTGCAGCAATCCGAGCAGCTGATGGTGCGTGCGGTTTCGGCGGGAACATCGCATGCATCGCTATCCGTCGCGACGCTGCCGACCTTCGGCAGCCGCTGGCTGATGCCGCGCCTGCACCGCTTCATCGACGCCAACCCGGATATGACGATCACAATCGGCTCGCGCTCGCATCCCTTCGATTTCGACGAGGAGGGCTTCGATCTGGCCATTCACTACGGCCAGCCGGTCTGGGCACATGGCACCTGCACATTCCTGTGCGATGAGGTGATCGTACCCGTCGCCAGCCCTGCCCTGCTGCGCCATGCGGCGGTGACGCGGCCTGAAGACCTGACGCGGCAGCCATTGCTGCACGTCACCACGCGCCCGAAACTGTGGACGGAGTGGCTGGAAATGAACGGGGTGATGGCCGAAAATGCCTATCAGGGCAGCCGTTTCGACCAGTTCTCCATGATCATCGAAGCCGCCGCGAGCGGTATCGGTTTCGCCCTTCTGCCGAAATACCTCATCGAGGCCGAACTTTCCTCCGGCCGCCTCGAAATCGTTTTCGATATGCCGTTGCAGACCGACAAGAGCTATTATGTCGCCCTGCCGGAAGGGCGGCAGGACAACGCGCTCGCCCGTGCCTTTCAGGCCTGGCTGCTGGATCAGGTCGGCAAGCCGTTATAGCTGTGCGCATTAGAGGCGATTGCGGAAAAACGGGTTCCAGCGCACCGTGCCGAGCCTGACCTTTTCGCGGATCATTGTCAGCAGCCCGGATGCGGCGATGACGGCGAGCCCGAGTACCGCAATGGCGTCAGGATATTCGTGGAAGAAGGCCATGCCCATCGCGACTGCCCAGAGGATTTGCGAATAATGCGAAGGGGCGATCTGGCTTGCCGGTGCAATGCGGGTTGCCACCAGAAGCGTGATCTGCCCCGTCGCCGTGCAAAGCCCGATAAAGGCAAAGGCCAGCAGCTGGTGCAGGTTGGGCATGACAAAATCGGGAATGGAGGCAATGCCGTTGAAGGTGAGGCCGTAGACCAGCAGCACACCCATGATCGAGGTGCGCTTTTCCTTGCCCGCAAGCGAGCGCAAAAGCACGATGGTCATGGCCGCCAGGAAGGCGACGCCGATTGCGGCGATATGCCCAAGTTCCAGCGTCTTGAAACCTGGCCGCACGACAAGGATAACGCCCACGATGCCCGCCAGAACCGCAGCCCAGCGCCATGGGCCGATATTCTCCTTCAGCACGACGGCGGAAAGGACGGTTACGAAGAGCGGTGACAGGAAGATCAGCGCATAGGCTTCCGCCAGCGGAATGGTGGTGAAGGCATAAATACCGAAAATACCCGCGAACAGGCCGGAAATGGCGCGACCGTGCACCGCGAACGGCCGGCTCATGCGCCAGAACTCACGCCACCTTTCCTCGCGCGGTTTGCTGAAGAAGATGAAGATGCCGGAGAACAGGATGCTGAAAAAGCCGATTTCGAAAACGCTGATCTGCGATCCAAGCGACTTGATGGTGGCATCGCCCATGGAAAAGGTCGCGTAGGCGAACAGACCGAGCAGAAAACCCTTTTGCATTTAAACGTCCCCGAAAATCGACCGCAACGCAAAACTTCTCCCAGCCGCGTGGAACGCGACCCGGACGCCCCCACTCCGGGGGACAGACAGTCTGGCAGATTTTGATCCTCTCCCTATGGCTAGACCCGGCTACCTATGAGTGCAAGCCGGAAAAATCGTAAAATGGTCCGATTGAACGCGACCGGTGCAAATGGCTGCAAGGTGCGGCAAATTTGTCCCGTCACCGCCATCACATCCCCGTCATGGAAAGACGTTAGCCGGTGTTGATCGCGGCGCTTGGCGACGGGCATGAAGGCGGCTAAATATTATCCTGCGATTTTCACCCGATGATTTCCCCGGCTGATATTGCTGCGTTACCATGGCCTCGCTAACCGAAAGGAAAAAGAATGCGGATTGTGATGATCGGTTCGGGTTATGTCGGCCTTGTGTCCGGCGCGTGTTTTGCAGATTTCGGCCATGACGTGGTTTGCGTCGACAAGATGCCGGAAAAGATCGAAGCCTTGAAAAATGGCCATATCCCGATCTTCGAGCCGGGTCTGGAGACCATCGTCGCCAACAATGCCAAAGCCGGGCGGTTGAGCTTCACCACCGATCTCTCCGCCGCCGTTGCCAAGGCCGACGTGGTCTTCATCGCGGTCGGCACGCCTTCGCGGCGCGGGGACGGCCATGCCGATCTCGGTTATGTCTATGCAGCGGCAAAGGAAATTGCCCATGCGCTGGATGGTTTTACCGTAATCGTCACCAAATCCACCGTTCCCGTCGGCACCGGCGACGAAGTGGAACGAATTATCCATGAGGAAAACCCCTCGGCCGATTTCGCCGTGGTTTCCAACCCGGAATTTCTGCGCGAAGGTGCGGCGATAGAGGATTTCAAGCGGCCGGACCGTATCGTCGTCGGCCTGTCGGATGAACGTGCCCGGCCGGTCATGACCGAGGTTTACCGCCCGCTTTATCTCAACCAGTCGCCGCTGCTCTTCACCACCAGACGTGCTTCCGAACTCATCAAATACGCCGCCAACGCCTTTCTGGCGATGAAGATCACCTTCATCAACGAAATGGCCGATCTGTGCGAAAAGGTTGGCGCCAATGTGCAGGATGTCTCGCGCGGTATTGGCCTCGATGGCCGTATCGGCCCGAAATTCCTGCATGCCGGCCCCGGTTATGGCGGCTCCTGTTTTCCGAAGGATACGCTGGCGCTCGCCAAGACCGCGCAGGACTATGATGCGCCGGTGCGGCTGATCGAAACCACCATCGCCATCAACGACAACCGCAAGCGCGCCATGGGCCGCAAGGTCATCAACGCGGTGGGCGGCGACGTGCGCGGCAAGAAGATCGCCGTGCTAGGCCTCACCTTCAAGCCGAATACCGACGACATGCGCGACAGCCCGGCGATCGCCATCATCCAGACCCTGCAGGACGGGGGCGCGAAGGTGGTGGGTTACGACCCGGAAGGCATGGCGAATGCCCGCCATCTGATCGAGGACATCGATTACGCAACCGGGCCTTATGAGGCTGCGGAAGGCGCTGACGCGGTGGTCATCGTGACGGAGTGGAACCAGTTCCGCGCCCTCGACCTGCCGCGCCTCAAGGCGATCATGAAAAGCCCGGTGCTGGTGGATTTACGCAATATTTACCGCACCGACGAAGTCGCCGCCCATGGCTTCATCTATGCCGCCGTCGGTCGCCCGCAGGAAGGCGGGTCGGATAACGACGCTTGAAGGCGCCGCCATCGCAGTTTCATCAAAAGGTTTTCTGCGTTTCGGTTTAACCGCAGACGCACCAATGGATTCGGGAAATCATCATGCGTTATCTGGTCACCGGCACAGCAGGCTTTATCGGCTTTTACGTCGCCAAGCGTCTGCTCGATGCTGGTCATTTCGTCACCGGCTTCGACGGCATGACGAAATATTACGATGTCAGCCTCAAGGAAAAGCGTCACGCCATTCTTTCCCGCTCCAACGGCTTCCGGGCGGAGATCGGCATGCTCGAGGATAAGGATGCGCTGAATCGCGCGGCCGACGCCGCCGAGCCTGAAATCATCATTCATCTCGCCGCCCAGGCGGGTGTGCGTTACAGCCTTGAAAATCCCCGCGCCTATGTCGATTCCAATCTCCTTGGCTCGTTCAACATGCTGGAGCTTGCCAGAAGCCTTGATGTCAAGCACCTGATGCTGGCATCGACCTCCTCCATCTACGGCGCCAATGAGAAAATCCCGTTTGCGGAAAGCGACAAGGCCGATGAGCCGATGACGCTTTACGCCGCCACCAAGAAGTCGATGGAACTGATGGCGCACAGTTATGCCCATCTGCATAAGCTGCCCACCACCGCCTTTCGTTTCTTTACAGTCTACGGTCCTTGGGGGCGGCCGGACATGGCGCCGATCAAATTCGTCGACGCCATCTCGAACGGCCGCCCGATCGATATCTACGGTCAAGGCAAAATGAGCCGCGACTTCACCTATATCGACGACCTGGTGGAGGGCATCGTCCGACTGAGCGCGGTCATCCCTTCCGAGGAAAACCGCGTCACACAAGAAGGCGTCACCGACACGCTCTCCCACCATGCACCGTTCCGCGTGGTCAATATTGGCGGCGGCCAGCCGGTGGAATTGATGCATTTCGTCGAGACGGTCGAAAAAGCGGTTGGGAAACCGGCGGTCCGCAACATGCTGCCGATGCAGCAGGGTGACGTTCCCCGCACTTTCGCCTCGCCCGATCTTTTGAGAGCCCTTACCGGCTACGTGCCGCAGACGTCGGTCGAAGAGGGCATCAAAGCCCTCGTCGCCTGGTATCGGCAGATGCAATCCTCCTCGCTGCAGGAATAACTACAGCGTTGCCAGCAGGCGATTGGAGATGGTGCCGCCGGACGCGCTCTGCATGGCGATCTTGGTTTCCACTGCCTCTATGATCGTGTCGCTGAAATCCATATCCGTGAGGTCGCGGATATTGGAAAGTCCGCCCGGCGAAAACACGTTCACCTCCAGTATCTTGTCACCGACGATATCAAGTCCGACAAGGAACATGCCGTCCTCCACCAGCTTCGGCCGCACCATTTCGGCAAGCGCCACGATGTCGTCTGTCACCTTCACGGCCTCCGCCGTACCGCGGGCGTGGATGTTGGAACGCAGATCGCCTTTTGCAGGCACACGGCGAAGGGCGGCATATTTGCCGTCGCGCATCAGCGGCCGGCCATTCATCATGAAGAAGCGGATATCGCCGTCCTTAGCAGCCGGCAGATAGGCCTGCGCGATCAGATAACCCTCGAGGCTGACGGCTTCGAAAATCTGGTTGAGATTGGTTTCCTTGCTGGAGCCGATCTTGAAGACGTTCTTGCCGCCGGAGCCCTGCAGCGGCTTGACGATGACGCCTTTTGGATGGGCATCGGCGAAGGCTCGGATTTCATCCACATTGCGCGAAATAATCGTGGTCGGCCGGACGATTTCGGGAAAGCTCTGGAAATAGAGCTTGTTCTGCGCCAGCGCCAGACCTTCGGGATCGTTCAGTACGACGACACCGCGCTGTTCGGCGAGCCGACCGAACAGGATGCCGGCATGGACCGCCCAGGGCCGTGTGGTCTGGTCGAGCGAGGGATCGTTGCGCAGCATCAGAGCATCGACCTCCTCGACATCCATGGTCCGCCGTTCCAGCGTCTTGTCCTGAAGAGCAGCATGAAACGCTTCGGATTTCTTGTATTTCGCCTTCGGCAGCACCGTGGCATGGATCGTCAGGCTGTCATCCGAACGCAGGGTAAAGTCACCCGGCGTCAGATAGATAACCTCATGGCCGCGATTGAGCGCCGCCATGGCCAGCAGGCCGGTTGCAAAATTCGGCCCCTCGGTTTCAATCGAATTGACGAAAAATGCGATACGCATGAAGCCCCTCCTATAATGTCGCGAGTTCGGCAATGGATATTCCCGCCCGGATTTTTTCCAGACGCTCGTTGGCCCTCGCCGGCAGCAGGAATGCGGGCCTGACGCCTGGCGGGCGCAAAAGGCCGCGCAGGGCAAGCTCCTGCATGACCGGGAAATGCTGGGCGGCTATCTTGCCCATCCAGAACGGATCGAGCGCACCGCCCTTGCGCAGATGGTCCAGCACCTCGGCCAGCCCGCGCAGATAGATCGCGTCCTTCGAGAGGCCGCCGCCGCGATAGATGCGCAACGTCATGTTGAAGGCGCCAGCCTCATCAAAACCATGGTCGCGGGTCATGAGCCGGAACGTCTCCACAAAGCTGGCGCCATCCAGCATGGCGGCACAGCCGACGACGCGGGCCGCAATCAGCCGCAGGCGCTCGCGCGTCATTCCGCCAGCCAGATGCTCCGCGAGCACCGCCAGCCCTTCCTGCACGCCCTCATAGCCGGAGAGGCCGGTGCGAAAGAGCCTGAGCCCCTGAAACGACCCATTGAAATAGGTGAGGAGATGCACACCGATCTCATGCGACAGGAGCGCTTCGACACGGCGCTGTTCCATAACGGTGTGCCGGGAAATCAGAAGTTTCTCGCCCGTCACCATCAGACCCGGCGGCAGGTCGTCGCGGATTTCCACCCGTGCCTTGAAGCCCGGCTCCTCGGCCAAGTAGGACTCGACCATCTCACGCGACTTCCGTGCGACGGCGTAACAATCTACCATCGCGATTTCGCCGCCCTCCTCCCGGCGAGGACAATCCTCCAGCACCCGCAGCGCCAGCGTCAGCAGCGCAGGTTCGACGGCGCCATAGAGGGCGCGGGAAAAATCCGTGAAAGTGCGCCGGTGCAGATTGGCCAGCATCGTCAGTTGCAGATCGATCTCCTGCTGTTTCTCCCGATAGAGATGGTAAAGCACCGGATCTTCCAGATGATCGAAAACCACCGAATAGAGCTTTCGCTTCTGCTCCTCGACATCGACGCCCAACGGCCGGTAGAGAAGACGCGGCGCGAACTGGAAGCTGCCGTCCCGAAATTCCTCGAAGGCCCGGCGGGCATTGATTGGCGTGACGGAGAGAAGGAAATCGAAGGACGATACGATATCGTCGATGGACCTGTCTGCGCGCCTGACCGCATCGACGAAGGCCTTGCGGCCGAGCGCCCTGTGGCTGGTCACCTTGAGCGCGTCCATCCCTGCAGAGAATGACGAGAAGGCTTGCAGGCCCGCGTCGAAAAGATCGGCGATCATCGTCTCGCGCAGGCCCGGATAATCGGCACCGGATTCCGGCTGTCTATAGATCGGCGCGAAACGGACACTGATACAGGGAAAGTCCAGTCCTGCATTCTGAAACCGGAGGATCGGGTCGCCTTCCGGCTCGGGCCGGGTGATGCGCGGTGTACGAAACCGTACCTCGGCGTCACACACAGCCTTGATGAATACCCGACGGGCCTTTTGTGTTTCCGGTTCGGCTGTTGCCGAAACGGAGACCTCATAATGCGGTAAGAAGGGTGAATCGTCGGCAAGCAGGATGTCGTGCTCCAACTCACCGATATCGAGCACGATGAAGGCGCCGAAACGCTCCCGCATGGCCGTACCCACGGCCTCGATCAACGGCGCGGCCTCCTGAACGGTCGAAGCAATGAGATAGGAAGCGTGAGCGGCGGCAATGTCGCGCGCGGCAAGATCTTTCGTGCCGCCGGTCAGATGCAGGCACAGGAAAGGTAGTGGCCGGTCGATATGAAGCCGGCCGTCTTTGCCGATATCGCGACGTATTGCCTTGCCTGCCTGGAGGCAGGATGTCACGTCATCCACCAGCTCGGCAGTGGGAGAAGGGACATCACGGGCGGCAGAAACATTCATCGCCGCGACCTCAGACATTCCTCGACAACGGGCTGAAGTGCCGTGATCATGTCCCGTATTTCCGACACTACGCGCCTGTCCGGCTTTCCTGTCCATTCGTCCATAAAGAATTTCTTGAACTCGATGGCGATGGCACAGCCGTTTTCCGCGAAACGCTCGTGAATGAAACGGGTCTGTTCCCCCTTGCCCTGAAACGCCACGTTCTCGCGGACATCAAGACGGCGTCCGGCAATGGTCGCTGACGCGAAATGATGACCGACGGCGCTGACGATATCGTTCCAGCGGCTGCGGTCCATGGAAAAGGTGCCGATATTGATATCGGGTGCTTCCGCAGGCGTGGTCGGCGGCGCAGCCGGACCCTGCCGGCGATGGTTGTAGGTGTGCACGTCTAGCACGACAAAAGCGCCGTGCCGCCGTTCGAGCGCGGCCAGCGTATTTTCCAGCATCGCGTAATAATCCGCGTGGAAATCCAGAGATTGCCGGACCGCTGCCGGCGCAGGCTCCTGTTTCCATACCTCAAGCCCCCAGGATTGTTCCGGCTTCAGATAGATGGCTTGATCGGCGGCGCGGTTGAGGTCGATTTCGAAACGTGAGTGGTGCACAATGACGCGGTTGGTCAATCCCGCAATCATGTCGCCGGTGAACGGATCTTCCTCTCTCAGGCGTTGTTCGCCCGAAAGGGCCATCAGCCCGGCTACATCTGGCCGTATGCGGTGACCGTCATGGATGGCCGTGCCGATAACCGGCGAATTGCCAAACCCGATCGTCCAGAAGCCCGTATTTTCATCCTTGCCGTCGCTGTGTCTGGCTACCATGCTGCCTCCCCTGCATCAGGGGTAAAACAGCACAAGCGGCCCGTTTGTTCCGGCAAAAATTGCGCGCGATTTATTGGGCCGCAGCACGCATGCGCCGTCAAAAAACTGCGGAACCATACCGGAAAGCTCACGTTGTTCTGGCAGGAGGGCCGCCGTGTCAAACGGACATGATGGCGCTGAAGAACATCGGGGTTTTTCCGTTTTCTCCCGGTGGCCAACGAAACGGCAGTCGAGCTTCTTACCCATCCGGCGTCCCTCCGTTCCCGATTCCACACACTAGGAGCCGCGACATGGAAAAAACCGAAACGCGCAAACTTGCGGAAGAATATCTGCGGCTCGGCGGCACGCGTCAGGTGATGATCGACGACAACAAGACATTTGTGCGCCAATGGGAGCACGAACCAGCTGCAGCCGAGACATTCTGGCAGACGCACATCGAACCGCTCGACGCGGAACGCCGCAAGGACGTGGAATTTTTCCTCCCCTCCGTGAATTCCGACAAGGAAGATTGAACCTAAAGGAGACAGATATGACTGCTATTAACGCCGCAAAAATTCTTATCCTGGCAACCGACGGCTATGAACGCTCGGAGCTCAGGGTGCCCTACGATCAGCTCAAGGCCAAAGGCGCGGATGTAAAGATCGCCTCTATCAAGGAAGGAGAGATCAAAAGCTGGGATGAAAAGGACTGGGGCGACAGTATTGCCGTCGATCTCCTCGCGAAAAGCGTTCGCCCGGATGATTTCGATGCGCTGGTGCTTCCCGGCGGCCAGATCAATCCGGACGTGCTGCGCCATGACGAAGACGCCATGCGGGTGGTCCGCGATTTTCTGAAATCCGGCAAGGTGGTAGCGGCCATCTGCCACGCGCCCTGGCTTCTGGTCGAAGCCGACGACCTTCGCGGCCGTGACGCCACATCCTATTGGTCGATCAAGACCGACCTGAAAAACGCCGGCGCCAACTGGAAGGATGAAAAGGTGGTTACCGACAAGGGGATCATAACCTCCCGCAGCCCCGATGACCTTGATGCCTTTGTGGCCAAGATCGTCGAAGAGGTGGAGGAAGGTCGCCACGAGCGCCGTGCCGCCTGATACACTCCGCAATTCCTTTGTGCCGCCGGCTTACGGCGGCACTTTTTTTGGGAGGAAGTCATGAAAAGCAGATTGCTGGCGAGCGCCGCCGAACGTACCTTCATTCTCGTGATCGAGCCGGAAGAAGAGGCATTCGACGCGATCCGCCGCTTTGCGCGGACCGAAAACATCAACGCGGCGTCGGTGACGGCGATCGGTGCCTTCTCCACCGCGACGCTTGCGTTTTTCGACCTTTCATCGCGAGAATACAAAGAAATACCCGTGACGGAACAGAGCGAGGTCCTGAGCCTGCTCGGCGATATTACCCTTGACGAAAACGATACGCCGAACCCGCACCTGCATGTCGTTCTGGGCTTTGCCGATGGCTCGACCAGGGGCGGGCACTTTCTGAAAGGCGTGGTACGACCGACACTGGAGGTGGTTATCCGCGAAACACCCGCAGAACTGCGACGCAGCTATATCAGTGACTTCGGCATAGCCCTCATCGACCCCGCGAAATAATCCCGCGGAACCGGAAAAACGCCATTGCGTTATCTCTTCACACGGGGGATGGCATGGCGGCGACAATCGATGGGGACGGTGAAGGCGACGACGAGGTCAGACAGTTTCTGACAGGTCTGGCGCGAGGAACGGCGGGCGCATTGCTGTTTGCCCTGCCCATGCTGATGACCATGGAGATGTGGTTTCTGGGCCTTTACATCAGCCCATGGCGGCTCCTGCTGCTTTGCGTCCTCAACCTGCCGCTCCTCCTACTTCTCGCCCGTCGGATCGGGTTCGAGAATATTCACTCCTGGAGCCAGGCGGCGCGAGACGCAATAACCGCCTACGGGCTGGGCGTCGCGGTGAGCGCGGCCGCACTTCTGCTGTTCGGTGTCCTCAACGACCAGATCACCGCCTCCAACATCGTCACAAAGGTTGCGTTACAATCCGTTCCCGCGAGCATAGGCGCCCTGCTTGGCCGCAGCCAGCTTGGACAGCATTCCGATGAGCAGGATGAAGAGAAAGGCGAATATTCGGGCGAGACCGGATATCTGCACGAGCTTTTCATGATGGTGGTGGGTGCGCTCTTTCTGAACCTCAACGTCGCGCCGACGGAAGAAATGATCCTCATCGCCTATAAGGTGACCCCCTATCACATTCTCGCCCTGTGCCTGCTGTCGATCGCCATCATGCATGGTTTCGTCTACGCGCTTCATTTCAAGGGCTCGCATCGGCTCCACGAGGGACAGAAATGGTGGCAATCCTTCATCCGCTTCACCCTGCCGGGCTACGTCATCGCCATCGGCATCAGCATCTACACGCTCTGGACTTTCGAACGCCTCGACCACACCTCCCTGTCGCAGATATTGAATGCCGCCGTCATTCTCGGCGTTCCCGCCTCGATCGGCGCCGCCTCGGCCCGGTTGATCCTGTGAGGACATGATGACAATCTCCAAGGATGGAAAACACACGGAAAGTTCCGATCCGCACTGGATCGAATGGGTCACGGGCGCCATCTGCACCCTGCTCGTCGCCGCCATGCTCGGCTGGATCCTCTACGACATCTATCGCTACGAACCGGACGACGCCCGCTTCGAGATCGCCGTGACAGACGTTAACGGTGAGCCGGGGCAATATCGGGTGAAATTCGATATCCGCAATCTCTCCATGACGACGGCGGCGCAGGTGCAGGTGCGCGGAGATCTGCAGCAGGACGGCGGCACGCAGGAAAGCGCGGACGTGACATTCGATTACGTTGCCTCGGAATCGCGCGACAGCGGAACGCTTTTCTTCCGCAACGATCCCGCAGGCGGGAGGCTTATCATCAACGTCGCCGGCTATACCGAACCGTGACAGTTTTCAGGACCATTTCATGACCGCATCAGACCTGACGAAGGAACGCGACCTCAGGGAGTCAACCCCGCTCTGGGCCGATACGCCGCGGATCAGTGTCAGAAGCGGCAAGACGCCGAAAGACAACCACTACGACACAATCGTTGTCGGGACCGGCATCAGCGGCGCGCTGGTAGCCCACTCGCTGCATCGCCCGGGACGATCCATGCTGATCGTTGACCGACGCGAACCCGTCAAAGGAAGCAGCATGGCGAGCACCGCAATGATACAGCACGAGATCGACACGCCGCTGACGAAACTCCGGACGATGATCGGCAGGAAGGCCGCAGACAGGGCTTGGCAGCGCTCGGCGCGCGCGGTTCTTCGTCTGGAGGAAATCGTCACCTCGCTCAATATTTCCTGCGGCATGAGGCGAAAACAGGCACTGTACCTCGCCGGTGACGATATGGGTTCGCGCGCTCTGAAGGCAGAGGCGGATGCCCGCGCAGAAGCCGGCATCGAGGCTGAGTTTCTCGGTGCCGCGCAACTGAGAGAGCATTATGGCTTGGAGCGGACCGCCGCCATCGTCAGCGACATATCGGCCTCCGCCAATCCCGCCCAGTTGACAGCGGGTCTGCTGCGCCATACCGCGAGCGCTGGAGCGGAAATCGTCGCTTCTCTGGAAATCACCGATCTCAGAAACGTTGGCGACGAAGTAATCGTCGCCACTGCCAACGGGAAAATCCTCTCCGCCGGCAACATCGTATTTTGCACCGGGTATGAGTTCTTGAAAGCGCTTGAAAGCCCGACACACCGGATCATTTCCACCTGGGCGCTGGCCAGCAGGAAAGGGCTGGATCTGCCGGACTGGCTGCAAAGCCACATCGTATGGGAGGCGGCAGACCCCTATCTCTATCTGCGAACCGACCGTGAGGGACGAGTGATTGCCGGCGGCGAGGACGAGGAAAATCCTGTCTCCTATCAGTCGAAGAGCAAGCTGGCAGGCAAGACGCGAACGATCCGCCGCAAGATTGAAAAACTGCTGGGCGTGGATATCGGCGAACCCGATTATCGCTGGGCGGGAGCCTTTGGTACGACCACCACGGGCCTGCCGCTGATCGGCCTCGTTCCGGGCATGAAGAATGTCTATGCGGTGATGGGGTTCGGCGGCAACGGCATCACTTTCAGCCAGATCGCCGCCGAAATCGTGGCCGCCACCATCAATGGCGGTACCGACCCCGACGCCGATCTTTTTCACTTCCGCTGATGCCGGTCATTCATCCTTGATACCGGTTACCACCTGGATACGGCGAAGCGTCCATAATACGACGATGCCCATTGCTGCGGCGAGCAGAGCGAGCGGCCACATGCCAAGACCGGCCGAGAGGCCGATCGCCGCCGAAAGCCACATGCTTGCGCCCGTCGTCAGCCCCTTGACGTCGCCCTTGGTGTAAACGACCACACCTGCGGCGAGAAAGGCGATACCGGCGGTTACGGCTTCCACCAGTCGGATGGGATCGAGCCGCGCTGCCTCATGCCCTTCCGCCATCGTTTCCATCATATGGATGGTGATGACGCAGAAAGTGACGGCGGCAAGGCCGATGAGCATATTGGTGCGCAGACCAGCGGTGTTTTTGTGAAATTCGCGCTCCAGACCGATCAGGCCGCACAGGATGACCGCGCCGAACACGCGCACCAGCAGCACCTCGAACGGAATGGAAATATTCATGGAAAATTCTTCTGCAAGGCTTTGGGGCACTGTCGCGTCTCCTCCCGGAAATTTCTCCACACTAAGTTCGAAAAGGCGCGATGGTTCCGCACAGCAATATAAACGTTGCGTACAACCGAACCGGAACCATAGGAGCAGCTGAAAGTTTGTTTCCCGTGCGCATGAGCGCACATCGTGCATTTCCACTTCATGGGAGAAGGACCAATGGCCGAGAAGAAACTCGACGACCTGTTTTACGACACGCTGAAGGACATCTACTACGCCGAAAGGCAGATCCTGAAAGCCCTGCCGAAAATGGCGCGGGCGGCGACCGACCCGAAGCTGAAGCAGGCTTTCGAAAAGCACAAGGAAGAAACGCAGGGCCACGTAGAGCGCCTGCAGGAAGTATTCGAGATCATTGGCAAGCGCGCCCAGGGCAAGACCTGCGAAGCCATCCAGGGCATCATCGCCGAGGGCGAGGAAATCATGGAGGATTTCAAGGGCACCGCCGCCCTCGACGCCGGTCTCGTCTCATCCGCCCAGGCGGTCGAACACTATGAAATCGCCCGCTACGGCACGCTGAAGGCCTGGGCGGAAAAGCTCGGCCATACCAAGGCGGTGTCGCTGCTCGATGCCACTCTTAAGGAAGAGTCGAAGACAGACGACGCGCTGACCGCGCTTGCCAAGACTTCGGTGAACGCCGCGGCCGAGAAGAAGGCCGCCTGACGCCATCCGCATCGGCTCAAAGAAAAACCGGAATGGTCAGCCATTCCGGTTTTTTATTGTCGTCGTAGCCTGAAGGTTACGGCAGGGTGTAGGCGATGACGTAGTCGCCCGGTTTGGTCCCGACGGAACCGTGACCGCCCGCAACCATCACCACATATTGCTTGCCGTCTTCCAGTGCATAGGTCATCGGCGTTGCCTGACCGCCGGCGGGCAGGCGCGCTTCCCAGAGCTGCTTGCCGGTGGTGAGGTCATAAGCCCGCAGATAATTATCCACTGCGGCACCCAGGAAGGCTACGCCGCCCTTGGTGATCATCGGTCCGCCAATTCCCGGCACGCCCACCTTGAAGGGGAGCGGCAGCGGGGTCATGTCATAGACCGTACCGTTCTTGTGCTTGTAGGCCACATCCCCGGTGCGCAGGTCCGCGCCGGCGACATAACCCCACGGCGGCGCCTGGCAGGGAATCTGCAGCGGGCCGAGGAACGGTCCCATGAAAACGCCATAGGGCGCACCGTCATTACGGTTCAGACCCTGCTCGCTGCCCTTTTCGTCCTGACCCTTCGGCGGAATCTGATCGCGCGGGACGAGCTGGGAGGTGAAGGCGAGATAGGTCGGCATACCGAACATGACCTGCCTTTCAGGATCCACAGCCACACTGCCCCAGTTGAAAGTGCCGAAATTGCCGGGATAGATGATCGAGCCGGTCAGTGACGGCGGGGTGTAGCGGCCCTTGTAGTTCAGCTGATGGAAGCGGATGCGGCAGGCGAGCTGGTCGAACATGGAGACGCCCCACATGTCCTTTTCCTGCAATGGCTCCGGCTTGAACGAGAGGGCCGTTGTCGGCTGCGTCGGCGAGGTAAAGTCCTCGGGGATCGCACCGCCCGGGGCTGGCTCCTCCGTGATCGGCAGAAGCGGCTCGCCGGTGCGCCGGTCGAGAACGTAGATATCCCCCTGCTTCGTTGGCCCGACGAGCGCAGGAACGGTCTGACCATCCTTGGTTATGTCGAGCAACACCGGCTGGGCCGGCACATCCATGTCCCAGAGATCGTGATGAACCGTCTGGCGCACCCAGCGATCCTTGCCCGTATTGATATCGAGCGCGACGATGGAGGAAGAATATTTCTCCACATTCTCGCTGCGGCCCATGCCGAGCTGGTCCGGGACCTGATTACCGAGCGGGACATAAACGAGCCCGAGGCCTTCGTCATAACTGAAGACGGACCAGCTGTTCGGCGAGTTGGTCGTGTAGGTCTCACCGGCCGCAATCGGCTCGGTCTTTTGCGGGTTCCCGGAATCCCAGTTCCAGATGAGCGCACCGCTGTTCACATCGAAAGCGCGGATCACGCCGGACTGTTCCTGCGTGGAGTAATTGTCATTCACCGCGCCGCCGATGATGATCTTGCCCGCAGCAATCACGGGCGGCGATGTCGAATAATAATAGCCGGCGGGATTATATTTCATGCCCTGCTCGAGATGCAGCACACCCTGATCGGCAAAGGAGGTGCAAACCTGGCCGGTGGCGGCATCGAGCGCGATCAACCGTGCATCCGACGTGGGCAGATAGACCCGCTCGGCGCAGGCCGTTCCCGGCGCGGCACCCGGTTCGGCATAATAGGACACGCCGCGGCACGTCTGGTGCTGGCGATCCGGATTGAGGCCGACATTCGGATCGTATTTCCATTTTTCCTTGCCTGTCGCGGCATCGATGGCGATGGCCCAATTATGCGGCGTGCAGATGAAAAGCGTATTGCCGATCTTGAGCGGCGTCACCTGATAGGTGGTTTCGCCCACATCGTCCGGCAGCTTCACGTCGCCGGTCTGGTAACGCCACGCTTCCTTCAATTGCGAAACATTGTCGACATTGACCTGGGTCAGTGGGGAATAACGCTGCCCATAGGGCGTGCGGCCATATTGATGCCAGTCACCGTCAGGCACATTGCCGCCATAGGCGGGCGTCGCGGATGCCGTTTCCTGCGGCAAGGACCCTGGCTGATCATGCGGGTCCTGTGCCATCGAATATCCGGCAACCGCGATGGAAGCGAGAACGGAAAGCGCCAGCGGCCAGGCATTCGGCCCATAGCTCAGCCCCGTCGGGCTTGCAAAACCGAGTGGCTTCCTCACCCAGGGCACCAGGAGCCAGAGGCCTATCACAATGATAAAACCGCCGCGCGGGCCAAGCTGCCACCAGTCAAAACCGACTTCCCAGACGGCCCACGCAAGTGTTGCGACAATGAAGACGGCATAGACGTGAAGTGCTGCGCGATTGCGCTTGAAGAGCAGAACGGCCGTCAACAGAAAGGCCAGTCCGGAAAGCACATAATAAAAACTGCCCCCAAGCATCACAAGCTGGGAGCCGAAACCGAACAGCGCGAGGCCGATGAGCGTGAGAAAAACTGCAGTGACGGTGACTGCCATGAATGAAACCCCCGATTCCTGTCACTTTGTGTGAAATGAAATCGGGAGCAATATGGTTCCATTCAAACGCCACGAAAATTCATGGCATCTGCGTCACGGGTTCTGTGGCGCCCCCGTGGAGTCCTGCGGGGAAGGGTTTCGCTCCGTTGAAGCCGGCGGCGAAGCACGGCCGTTTGCGGGATTGTTGTCGAAGCTTTCAGAGCCCGACGGCTGCTGCGGGACGGGAGCGTTCTCCGTCTGCGGATTTTGCGGCAGGTTCTCGTCCGGTTCGAAAACCGCGTATTCCACAACAGCCCAGACCACCAGCGCTAACAACACGCTGACGATCAGAATGACAAGAACCGGACGTCCTGTCGATCCTTGCCGTGCCCGTGTGGCCGTCTCCTTTTTCGGAGCATCCCGACCGTCGAGATAGCTGGTATTTTCTCTGGCCATGTCTTTCACTCCCTAAACTCTGTCAATCTAATCCACAGGGAGAGGTTTTGTTCCCGCGAGGGGCCGGCGCATTCGACATGGCGCAATCTGGCTCTTACCGGAAGAGGGCGTCCGGGCCTCTCGGTTATTTCGCGGTCCAGCCGCCATCGATGGAAATGGTGGTGCCGGTGATGGAACGGGCCATATCGCCAGCGAGATAAAGTGCCATTTCGGCGATTTCCTCCGGCTGGATGAAGCGTCTTGTCGGCTGCGGCGCAAGCATCACCTTTTTCACCACATCTTCCTCACTCATGCCGTGTACCCTCGCCTGATCCGCGACCTGCGCGGCCACAAGCGGGGTCCAGACATAGCCGGGGCAGATGGCGTTACAGGTGATGCCGAGTTCGGCAACCTCCAGCGCAACGCTTTTCGTCAGTCCCACCACCGCATGTTTGGTTGCCACATAGGGCGCCTTGAAGGGAGACGCGCGCAAACCATGCGCGGAAGCGATGTTGACGATGCGGCCCCAGCCTCTTTCCTTCATGCCCGGCAAAGCAGCGCGGATGGTGTGAAAGGCGCTGTCGAGAGAAATGGCAACGATGCGGGAAAAATCCGCGAAGTCGAACTCATCGATCGGCGCGACCTTCTGAATGCCGGCATTGTTGACGAGGACATCGACATGGCCGAATTCCGCAATGACCTTTTCAGGCAGATGCGCGCTTTCTTCATAGTTCGCGAGGTTGGCGGAGAAATAGGCCGGTCTTTGCCGCGCCACTTTCCCTACAGCCTCCAGCGCCTGCGTCGCCTCCTCCACCGTTTCTATGCCATGCACAGCGACCAGATAGCCCGCCTCGGCGAAACGCCTGGCGATGGCAAGTCCGATGCCGCTGGTGGAACCGGTGACAAGCACGGTTTTCGGTTGATCCTCCATGGGCCTAGTCCTTCAGCTGCGGCAGGTTGCGGAAAAGTTCGAGCGCTTCGGGATTGGCGAGCGCATCGGCATTCTTCACCGGCCGACCATGGATGGTGTCGCGCACCGCGATTTCGGAAATCTTGCCGGAGCGTGTGCGTGGGATAGCGCTGACAGCAATGATCCTTGCCGGCACATGCCGCGGCGTCGCCCCCGAACGGATGCGGCTGCGGATGGTCTTTTCCAGCTCTTCCGTCAAGGCAGCACCACCCTTCATGCGCAGGAAGAGGATGACCCGCTGGTCCCCGTCGATATCCTGCCCAACGGCAATGGCCTCCTCTACTTCGGGCACGGTTTCCACCTGCCGGTAGATTTCCGCAGTCCCGATGCGCACCCCACCTGGATTAAGCGTCGTGTCCGAGCGTCCATGGATCACATAACCGCCGGAGGGCCGCAGTTCGGCGAAATCGCCATGCGCCCAGATGCCGGGGAAACGATCGAAGTAGGCGGCCTGATAGCGCGAACCATCCTCATCGCCCCAGAATTTCACCGGCATGGACAGATGCGCATTCCGGCAGACGAGTTCACCGGGGACGCCGCGAACGGAACGGCCCTCATCGTCAAGCGTATCGATATCCATGCCGAGCATCGCGCCCTGCAATTCACCGCGATGAACCGGCTGTAGGGGATTGCCGCCGAGGAAACAGGCGCAGATGTCGGTGCCGCCGGAAATGGAGGCGAGATGCACATCCGCCTTCCAGTCGCGATAGATATAATCGAAGGATTGCGGGATGAGCGGTGAACCAGTGGAGAGAATTGTTCGCAGCGATGAAAGATCATGGCTTTCCCGCGGTTTCAGTCCCGCCTTCAGGCATGCATCGATAAATTTCGCAGACGTGCCGAACGTGGCGATCCCTTCGGCGTTGATGAGATCGATCAGCCGGCCGGGCGTCGGATAGCCGGGATTGCCATCATAGGTGACGAGGGTGGTACCGAGCGCGAGACCGGAGACCTGCCAGTTCCACATCATCCAGCCGCAGGTGGTGAAATAGAAAAAGCGCTCACCCTCCTTGATATCGCATTGCAGTTTCAGCTCCTTCATGTGCTGAAGAAGCAGGCCGCCGCCGGAATGGGTGATGCATTTCGGCTTGCCTGTCGTGCCGGAGGAATAAAGGATCACCAGCGGCGCCTTGACGGGCAGACGGTTGAAGACAATCTCGCCCGCCGCATAAGGCGCAACGAAAGCCGCAAGCGTGACGCAGCCGAGATCAGTAAGGCTTTCGGGAACGGTTTCACCGATCAGAACGATCTTTTCAGGGGCCGCACTTTCCGCCACGGCGCGGATGGTCGGGCCGACGTCGATCCGTTTACCGGCATAACCATATTCCGGCACGGCGATGATGATTTTCGGGCCGATCTGAGACAGGCGGTCAGAGGCGCCTGCCGGGCCGAAATCCGGAGAGCAGGACGACCAGATGGCACCGATGGCGCTCACGGCCAGATATCCCACGATCGCCTCTATATCATGGGTGACGATCGCCCCGACGCGATCACCTTCCTGCACCCCGGCATGCACGAGCGCCTGCACCATGCGGGACACTGCGTTGTAAAGCCCCTTGCGGCTTATCTCGCGCCTTGTACCATCGTCACGATGAGCGATGATGGCCAACCGCTCATCGGCATCGCGCAGAAGGTTTTCGGCGTAATTCAACCTCGCGCCCGGATAGAACTCAGCCTCCCGGATCGTCGCGCCCGGCTTGAACGCAACGTCGCCGCGCGTGCCGATAATGCCGAGCTCGTCCCACAGCGCATCGTAAAACTCTTCCGGCGCGTCGATGGACCAGCGCAGCAGGCCGGCATAATCATCGGCGGCCTGCCCGTGTATCTTTGCGGTTCTTGTCGCGAAGGCGAAAAGCGCCGAGCGCTTCACCCTCTCTTCCGGCGGCACCCACAGAATGTCAGATGGCGCGGCGGCTGTCATGCTCTGCTCCCGCGCAGCATCTCAACGATGGCGGAAAAATCACGCCCGCCCTGCCCGTCGTCGACGAAGCTCTCATAAAGCGCTGCCGCAGCAGCACCGAGCGGCGTGGAGGCGTCAGCACCATTGGCCGCCTCCTGAGAAAGCTTCAGGTCCTTGAGCATCAAGGCTGCGGCGAATCCGGGCTGGTAATCCTTGTTGGCGGGTGATGTCGGCACCGGACCCGGCACCGGGCAATAGGTGGTGAGCGACCAGCATTGCCCGGAAGAGGTGGAGGCGACATCGAACAGCGCCTGGTGCGAAAGCCCGAGTTTTTCGCCGAGCACAAAAGCCTCGGAAACCGCGATCATGGAAATGCCGAGGATCATGTTGTTGCAGATCTTGGCCGCCTGCCCGTTGCCGCCCTTGCCGCAATGCACGATCTTTTTGCCCATGGCTTCCAGCAGCGGCTTCGCCGCCGAAAAAGCCTCCGCCTCACCACCGCACATGAAGGTCAGGGTGCCGGCGGCCGCACCGCCCGTGCCGCCGGAAACGGGGGCGTCGACCGAAGGGCAGCCGGCGGAAGCGGCCAGTTCATGCGCCTTCAATGCGCTTGCCATATCCACGGTCGAGCAGTCGATAAGGAGCGTTCCGGCAGAGATTTTACCAATCAGATCGCCATAGGCCGAAACGACATGTTCGCCCTTGGGCAGCATGGTGATGACCACATCAGCCGCGTTGACTGCTTCGGCAGAATTCGCGGCAACCGGAATGCCCGCCTCCTTTGCCGCTGCACGGCAGGCTTCGGCAAGATCGTATCCCCTGACGGCATATCCCGCCTTGACGAGATTGGCGGCCATCGGCAGGCCCATATGTCCCAGCCCCAGAAAAGCGATGGTCTTCATCGGTAGGTTCCTTTCAGCGATTATCCGCAAGGATCATGTCGGCGGCCTTTTCGGCAATCATGATCGTCGGCGAATTGGTATTTCCGGATGTAATGCGCGGCATCACCGAGGCATCGGCGACGCGCAGCCCGGCGAGGCGGCGGAACTTCAGGCGCGCATCAACGACACTTTCCATATCCGACCCCATGCGCAGCGTGCCGACAGGGTGGAAGATGGTGGTGCCGATATCACCTGCCGCCTTGGCAAGATCATTGTCGTTTTCGAAGGAGGGGCCGGGCCGGTATTCCTCCGGCCTGAAGCGGGAAAAGGCCGGCTGGGCGACGATGCGGCGCGTCAGCCGCATGGCATCTATGGCCACCTTCCGGTCGCCTTCGGTGGAAAGATAGTTCGGGCGGATTTCCGGTTGCATGGCGAAATCCGGTCCTTTCACATGCACTGAGCCACGGCTTTCCGGCCGCAGATTGCAGACGCTTGCCGTTATGGCGGGAAAAGTGTGAACCGGATCCCCGAACTTGTCGAGCGAAACCGGCTGCACATGATATTCCAGATCAGCGGTTTCCTTTTCCGGCGAAGAGCGGGTGAAGACACCGAGCTGGCTCGGCGCCATGGACATCGGCCCGGAGCGCGTCAGCGCATATTCCAGGCCGATCCGCGCCTTGCCGAAGAGCGTCGAGGCCCGCTCATTGAGCGTCAGAACACCGGAGACCTTGTAGACCATGCGCAGTTGCAGATGGTCCTGCAGGTTCTCGCCCACACCCTGAACCTCCGCCACCGTATCGATACCCGCAGCCTGCAACACATCCCCACGGCCGACCCCGGAAAGCTCCAGAACATGCGGCGAGCCGATTGCGCCGGCGGACAGCACGGTTTCGCGCCGCGCCCGCATTTTTTTCAGGACGCCGTCATGATGGAATTCGACACCCGTCACCCGGTCTTCTTCGATGATGAGCCTTTTGACATGGGCCTTGGTCAAAACGGTGAGGTTCTTGCGGCCAAGCACCGGTTTCAGGAATGCTTTCGCCGTGTTCCAGCGCCAGCCCGCCCGCTGGTTGACATCGAAATAACCGGCCCCTTCATTGTCTCCGCGGTTGAAATCGTCAGTCGCGGGAATACCCGCTTCTCCTGCCGCCTTCTGGAAGGCATCAAGCACATCCCAGCGCACGCGGGCCTTTTCCACACGCCACTCGCCCCCGCTGGAATGCAGGTCACTCTTGCCGCGATAAAAATCTTCAGACTTCAGGAAATAGGGCAGGATGTCGTTCCAGCCCCAGCCTTCGCAGCCAAGCTGCCGCCAGACGTCATAGTCCCGCGCCTGCCCGCGCATATAGATCATGCCGTTGATGGAGGAGCAGCCGCCCAGCACCTTGCCGCGCGGATAGATCAGCGCGCGTCCATTCAGGCCAGGCTCTTCCGCCGTCTTGAAACACCAGTCCGTGCGTGGATTGTTGATGCAATAGAGATAACCGACCGGAATATGGATCCAGTGGTAGTTATCGTTGCCGCCCGCTTCCAGAAGCAGCACGCGGTTGTTCGGGTCTTTCGAAAGGCGGTTGGCGAGAACGCATCCGGCGCTCCCCGCTCCGATGACGATATAGTCATATTCGCCCATTCTCTTCTCCACACGCCATCCTTGCCGCGTCGTCTCGAACGCGGGGAGGCTTTTCAGGTGTTTTCAAAATTGGCTAGCTGCGGTGCTGAAAGCCGAGTTTCCGCCCCAGCCGGGAAGCATAAAATTCACCGATCAGACCGCGACGGAACACCAGAACGCAGGCCATGAAGACGAGGCCGGTGATGATGGTGACCGGGAAGTCCGAGGTCGCGAGATAGTTCTGCAGGGTCACGACAAGGCCCGCGCCGAAAATCGGGCCGATCATGGTGCCGATGCCGCCGAGCAGCGTCATCAGGATCACCTCACCGGACATCTGCCATGTGACGTCGGTCAGCGTCGCGAACTGGAATACCAGCGCCTTCAGCCCGCCAGCAAGCCCGGCGAGCGCCGCCGACATGACGAAGGCGCCGAGCTTGTAGCGCTGCACGCTATAGCCGAGTGAAATGGCGCGTTGCTCGTTTTCACGGATCGACTTCAGGATCATGCCGAACGGCGAATTGACGAAACGCCAGATGACCAGCAGCGCCAACACGAAGGCGGCAAGCACCGTGTAATAGATATTGAGCGGACCATTGAGATCGAGAATACCGAAGAGATGGCCGCGCGGCACGCCCTGCAGGCCGTCCTCTCCACGAGTGAACGGTGCTTGCAGGCAGAAGAAATAGAACATCTGCGACAAGGCGAGCGTGATCATGGCGAAATAGATGCCCTGTCGGCGAATGGCGAAAAAGCCGATGACAAGGCCGAGGAGAGCGGCACCGGCCATGCCGATGACCAGACCAATTTCCGGTGTGACACCCCATTCCTTCACGGAATAGGCGGTGAAATAGGCGGCGCCGCCAAAGAACGCCGCATGGCCGAAGGAAAGCAGCCCGGTATAACCGATCAGCAGATTGAAGGCGCAGGCAAAGAGCGCAAAGCAGAGAAGCTTCATCAGGAAGATCGGATAAACGAACATCGGCGCGGCGATGAGAATGGCAAGCCCGGCCAGAATGAGCACCGTCTTGATGGTTGCTGCCGTCGTCGATACTTCCGTCCGCGGCATTGCGCCGGCTGTCGGGCTATGGGTGGCTTTGGACATATCAGGCGTCCTTTCCGAAAAGTCCGGCGGGGCGGATGAGCAGCACAAAGGCCATGATGACGAAGATGACGATATTGGAGGCCTCAGGGTAGAACACCTTGGTGAGGCCCTCGGCGATACCGAGCATGTAGCCGGTGACGATGGCGCCCATGATCGAGCCCATGCCGCCAACGACCACCACCGCAAAGACGACGATGATGAGGTTTGTGCCCATCAGCGGCGAGACCTGATAGATGGGGGCGGCGAGAACGCCGGTGAAACCCGCAAGGCCGGCGCCGAGCGCGTAGGTGAGCGTCAACAGAACAGGCACATTGATGCCGAAAGCCTGCACAAGGGTCGGGTTTTCCGTCGCGGCGCGCAGATAGGAGCCGAGACGCGTCTTTTCGATCAAGGCCCAGGTGGCGATGCACACGATCAGCGAGATCACGACGACGAAGGCGCGGTAGTTCGGCAGGAACATGAAGCCGAGATTGGTGCCGCCTGCGAGTTCGCGCGGCACCGAATAGGGTTGGCCCGCCGCGCCGTAAAGCCACCGGAACGTGCCTTCCACCACCAGCGCCAGGCCGAAGGTGAAGAGCAGACCATAGAGTGGATCGAGATCATAAAGCCGCGACAGAAGGAAACGTTCGATGATCGCCCCGAACAGCGCGACGACGAGCGGCGCGACGATGAGCGCCACCCAGAAATTGATGCCGAAATATTGCAGGCCGAGAAAGGCGACGAAAGCGCCGAGCATATATTGCGCGCCATGGGCAAAATTGATGACGCGCAGCAGCCCGAAGATGACAGCAAGCCCAAGTGACAACAGCGCATAGAATGAGCCGTTGATAAGGCCGACCAGCAATTGCCCGAGGAGCGCCTGAATTGGAACGCCGAAGATCATCGTCATGGTTAAACCCCCAGCACCTTGTTAAGCTCGCCCATGCGGGCGGAAAGCTCCCCCACCGGAAAATCGCCGACCATCTGGCCGTGGTCCATGAGGTAGAAGCGATCGGCGATACGGCTCGCAAACCGGAAATTCTGCTCCACCAGAACCACGGTCATGCCGCGGCTCTTCAGCTTCTGCAAAACCTCTCCAATGCGCTGTACGATGACGGGGGCAAGCCCTTCGGTCGGCTCATCCAGCAGCAGCACCTTGACGCCGGTGCGCAGGATGCGCGCCATGGCCAGCATCTGCTGCTCGCCACCGGAGAGCTTCGTGCCGGGGCTGGTGCGGCGTTCGTAAAGATTGGGAAACAGCTCGTAGATTTCATCGAGCGTCATGCCGCCGGACGCGACGACGGGCGGCAGCTTCAGGTTTTCCTCAACACTCAGGGTCGCGAAGATGCCGCGCTCCTCCGGTACGAAACCGAGGCCGTATTTCGCCGTACGATGCAGCGGCACCGGCATAAGATCCTTGCCGCCGAGCTTGATGACGCCCTTGCGGTTGCGGATGATGCCCATGATGGTTCGCAACGTCGTGGTCTTGCCCACGCCATTGCGGCCGAGAATGGTGATGGTTTCGCCCTCGCCGACCGTCAGATCGACGCCGTGCAGCGCCTGGCTTTCGCCATACCAGGATTTCAGGTTGGAGACTTCGAGCATCGCCGCCATATCAAGCCTCCTCCGTGCCCATATAGGCCGTGCGCACGCGCGGATCGGCAGAAACCGTGGCATAATCGCCCTCAGCCAGAATTTCTCCACGCTGCAGAACAGTAACGTGATGGCAGATATCGGCCACGACCTTCAGATTATGTTCGACCATCAGCACCGCGCGGGTCTTTGCCACCTCACGAATAAGCTCGGCCACATGCGAGACATCTTCTCCACCCATGCCCGCCATCGGCTCGTCCAGCAGCAGAACTTTGGGATCAAGCGCCAGCGTAGTCGCGATTTCGAGAACCCGCTTGCGGCCGTAAGACAGATCGGCCGCAAGCGCGTGTTTTTCCCGCGTGAGGCCCACCATGGAGATCAGCTCCTCGGCGCGGGCATTCAGCCTGTCCAGCGAAGAGAGCGGCAGCCAGAACTGCGTTGCAAGGCTGTTGGGCCGCTGCAATGCCACCCGCACGTTTTCCAGAACCGTCAGATGCGGAAACACCGCCGATATCTGGAAAGACCTGACGAGGCCGAGACGCGCCACCTTGTCCGGTGGCGTCTTTGTTATATCCGTTCCCATGAAGGTGATCGCCCCGCCTGTCGGCTGGAGAAACTTGGTCAACAGGTTGAAAACCGTTGTCTTACCGGCGCCGTTTGGGCCGATCAGCGCATGGACGCGGGCGTGATGCACGTCGAGATCGACGTTTTTCACGGCTGCGAATGCGCCGAAGGTCTTGGTGAGACCACGCGCCGAAAGAACGACGCGAGGTTCTGCCTGCCCGGCGGGGGCGGGAGCGATCGTCATGAAACTTTCCCCTTTATTGCGTCAGTCTTTTATTGCGTCACCAGCGGGCAACCGCTCTTTGCGGGGTCCATGAAGGCTTCCTTGCCGGGGATGGTGGCGAGAACCTTGTAATAATCCCAGGGCTGCTTGCTTTCGTCAGGCTTCTTCACTTCCATGAGGTACATGTCGTGGATCATCCGACCATTGGCGGCCACATGGCCATCCTTGGCGAAGACGTCGTTGACAGGCATTTCCTTCATGGCCTTGGCGACGGCGTCTGCATCGTCGGTGCCGGCCTTCTCGATCGCCTTCAGATAATGCAAGACAGCGGAATAGGTGCCGGTGTGAACCATGTTCGGCATGGCCCCGGTGCGTTCCTTGAAGCGCTCACCAAACTTGCGCGATTCATCGTCGCGATCCCAATAAAAACCTTCCGTCAGTGTCAGCCCTTGAGCTGCCTCAAGGCCGAGGCCATGGACTTCTGCAAGCGTGAAGAGAAGCGCTGCAAGGCGCTGGCCACCTGCAACGATACCGAATTCCGCAGCCTGTTTGATGGCGTTGGAGGTGTCGAGACCGGCATTGGCAAGACCGATAACCTTCGCGCCCGAAGACTGCGCCTGCAGCAGGAAGGACGAATAGTCGGTGGTTGCGAGCGGATGGCGGACGGAGCCAAGCACCTTGCCGCCGTTAGCCTTGACGAAATTGGACGTATTTTCTTCCAGCGAATAACCGAAGGCATAGTCGGCTGTCAGGAAGAACCAGCTGTCGCCGCCCTGTTTGACGAGTGCGCCACCGGTGCCGACAGCCAGCGAATAGGTGTCATAGGCCCAATGAAAACCATAAGGGCTGCACTGCTTGCCGGTCAGCTCGGTGGTGGCAGCACCGGTGTTGACGGTGATCTTCTTTTTGTCCTTCGAAAGTGCCTGCACGGCAAGGCCGACAGACGACGAGGTCAGTTCCATGATCGAATCGACCTGTTCGGTGTCGTACCATTGGCGGGCAATGTTGGAGGCGACATCCGCCTTGTTCTGGTGGTCAGCCGTTACCACTTCCACGGGCGCGCCAAGCACCTTGCCGCCAAAATCCTCAACCGCCATCTTCGCGGCTTCATAGGAGTATTTGCCGCCGAAATTGGCGTAAACGCCGGACTGGTCGTTCAGGATACCGATCTTGACCTTGCCGTCCGAAATCTCGGCGGCATAAGCGGCGGTGCCGGCGGCCAGTGCCATGGCCGTGGATAAAACGATACTCTTGCGCATGACTTCTCCTCCCAGAGATGATTGCGAGCCTCAGATTGTCTGTGCAGCGGTGAACCGAAACCCTGCACATGAATGGCCGCACCGCCCTCCTCAAAGCGGTGCATCCTGAGCGTAGACTTCTCGAATTCGGCCGTTGACACAAGAGCGTGTCATCATCAAATTGCGAACAGGAACTGTTCATTTTTGAACAGAACTCTTGATGGGAGACAATTATGGCCACCCCTTTCACCTGGGACGACCTGCAATATTTCCTGGCCGTGGCCCGCACCGGACAGCTCTCATCCGCCGCCAGAAGCCTGCGCACCAGCCACGCCACCGTCTCCCGCCATATCGACCGGCTGGAATTTTCGCTTAAAACCAAGCTCTTCGAGCGGAACCCGCGCGGTTATGAGCTGACGACGGTGGGGCGGCGACTGGTCGATACCGTCGAGCGGATAGAGGCAGAGGCTGAACGGCTGCAATCGGATATTTCCGAAAGCGGCAGCCTCCTGCGCGGCGTTGTGCGCCTGAGCGCTCCCGAAGGTTTTTCCAATTTTTTCTTCGTCGAGAGGCTGAAGGACTTCGCCGCCACCCATCCCCACATCATGGTGGAAATGGTGACGATCCAGCAGATCATGGCGCTTTCCCGAAAGGAGGCGGATGTGGCTGTCACGCTCGATCCGCCGAAGGCCGGTCCCTATATCAATGAACAGATCATCGATTACACGCTGCATATTTACGCCTCACGGTCCTATCTCGCCGGACAGCCGAAAATCACGAAGCGGGAAGACCTGCTCGACCACTTCTTCATCGGCTACGTGCAGGATCTGATCTTTTCACCCGGCCTCGATTACATGCGCGATGTGCTTCCGGGCCTGCGGCCAAATTTCCAGTCTTCGAGCATTTTTGCGCAACTGACCGCCACGCTTGGTGGCCGAGGGCTTTGCATCCTGCCGAATTTCATCGCCGCGCGCTTTCCGGATTTGCAGATGGTGCTTCCGGGTGAGGTCGAGCTGCGGCGAGGTTACTGGCTCACCAGCCATCAGGACTTTGCCAATGTGCCGCGGGTGCGCTCCTTGATGGATTTCATCCTCACCACCGCGCGCGCCCACGAAAAGCTCTTTATTCTCAAGCGCGGCATCATGGTCTGAAGTCGCGATCGTTCACATTTCGGCGACACCCTGTCTTCGTCTCGCAGGTTGGAGGATCTGCGCCGTTGCTTATATGAGGGATAACAACGATGTCGCTGCACTCGCGGACATCCTCCAAATCTGGAAGGTCATTATGAAAAAGATCGGATTCCTATCCTTCGGCCACTGGACGCCCGCCCCCCAGTCGCAGACCCGCTCGGCAGCCGATACGCTGCTGCAGTCGATAGACCTCGCCGTGGCCGCAGAAGAACTGGGGGCTGACGGCGCCTATTTCCGTGTGCACCATTTCGCCCGTCAGCTGGCCTCGCCCTTCCCGCTTCTGGCCGCCGTCGGCGCCCGCACGAAAAAGATAGAGATCGGCACCGGCGTCATCGATATGCGTTACGAAAACCCGTTCTACATGGTGGAGGACGCCGGTTCGGCCGACCTCATCGCCGGTGGACGCCTGCAGCTCGGCATCAGCCGCGGCTCGCCGGAGCAGGTCATCGATGGCTGGCGTTATTTCGGTTATCGCCCGGCCGAGGGCCAGAGCGAAGAAGATATGGCGCGTCAGCACACCGAGGTATTCCTTGAGCTTTTGAAAGGCGAAGGCTTTGCCGAGCCGAACCCGCGGCCGATGTTCCCCAACCCGCCGGGTCTTCTGCGGCTGGAGCCGCATTCCGAAGGCTTGCGCGAGCGCATCTGGTGGGGCTCGAGCTCCAATGCAACGGCAGTGTGGGCGGCAAAGCTTGGTATGAACCTGCAAAGCTCCACGCTGAAGACGGACGAAACCGGTGAGCCTTTCCACGTCCAGCAGGCGCAGCAGATCCGCACGTTCCGGGAAGCCTGGAAGGAGGCCGGACATGCGCGTGAGCCACGCGTCTCCGTCAGCCGCAGCATCTTCGCCCTCGTCAATGATCGCGACCGCGCCTATTTCGGTTACGGTAACGAAGGCGACGACAAGATCGGCTATATCGACGATAAGACGCGTGCGATCTTCGGACGCAGCTATGCCGCCGAACCGGAAAAGCTGATCGAACAGCTGAAGGCCGACGAAGCCATCGCCGAAGCTGACACGCTGCTGCTGACCGTGCCGAACCAGTTGGGCGTCGATTATAACGCCCATGTGATCGAGACCATCCTGAAGCCGATAGCGCCGGCACTTGGCTGGCGCTAAATCTGGAAAAATCGTATCATCCACACGCCCTCACCCCGGACTTGATCCGGGGTCCAGCGCGATCAAGTCTTTGATCGCGAAAGAGTCTTGTCACGGCGTAGACGCGCCGTGGCTGTATGCCGGATCTAGTCCGGCATGACGGAGGACGTGCTTTCCCTCCGTTAAAATCCGGGCTGTATACCGCTGCTCTAGTTCAGCGCCTTGCCGTAACGCGCGAAGCTCTCCGCCAGCGGCGTGGTGCTCGCACCCGGCTGCTCAGGCCGTTTGTAGACACCATCCCGCACCTGGATCGGTTCTTCGAAATGATCCTTGATCCACGGAATATATTCGAGAATGGTCGACGCCGGATGCCAGTAGCTCAGATGCACATGCACCTGGCTCATCTCGCCGGCATGCGGCACGACAGGTAGGCGATGGGCGAGTGCCAGATCGGCAACCTGGATATATTCGGTGACGCCGCCAAGCCGTGTTACATCCGGCTGGACATAAGCGACGGCGCCGGCATCGATGAAGGAACGGAACGCATCCACCGTATAAAGCTGCTCGCCGAGCGCAATCGGGATAGTGGTATTGCGCGCCAGTCGGGCATGGCTTGTCACATCGTCATACCACAGCGGCTCCTCGAACCAGTAGATGTCCAGATCCCTCGCTGCCGCACAGAAGCGCTGGCATGTGGGCAAATCCCATTTGCCGTTGCCATCGATGGCGATGCGGATGGATGAGCCGACGCGTTTGCGGGCGGCAGCAAGCCGGGCGATATCGATATTCGGGTCGTCATGCCCGACCTTGATCTTCAGCCGGGTGAAACCGTCTTCCTCCACCGCCCTTGAGCTGCCTGCAAGCAAATCGTCCAACGAGAAGGAAAGCCAGCCGATATCGGTATTATAAGCTTCCACTGCCTCCGTGCGTGCGCCGCCGAGATAGTGCCACAGCGGCACGCCTGCCTTTTTCGCTTTCAGGTCCCAGAGAGCCACATCGATCGCAGCTAACGCCAGATGGGTGATGCCGGCCCTGCCGACCCATTGGAGCGAGGGATAACGGGCGAGCTTCATCCAAAGCCGTGAATGCTCCGACGCATCCTCGCCGACGAGCAAGGGCGCGTAACAATCGCTGATGCAGGATGTGATCAGCCTGTCCGACGCCAGATGCGCATGGGTACCGGTGAAACCGTAGCCCTCGAGGCCGTCACAGGTGGTGATCTTTGCGCCGACAACACCCCAATGGGTGATGCTGTGGGTGGAATCGGAAATGGAGTCCGATGTCAGCGGCAGGTGCAGGATGAAGGGTTCGACGGCGGTAATTTTCATAATCGGTCATTCCTCGATGCTTGAACGCTTCTGGGGAGGAAAGGCGGAAGCCCCTTTCTGAGACACGTTTTTCCGACTGCTCGGGTGAAATCGCGTCATCTCCCGCGTCCAATGGTTGCAGGAGTCAAACCGTCAGGGGATTGCCGGACCGCCCTCCTCCGGCAGCCGGCTTCCGACGGCAGATAGAGCTAACGGAAAAACGGATTTTGTAAAATAAAAAATTTTTTATTTTTAATATTCGATCATTGCCTGCTTCGCAAAGCTGGGCGATGATGTGGTCATGAACACACTCGTCAAAGTCACGCTCGCCGAACAGGCGCACCGGGAACTGCGTGCACGCATCGTCAGCGGCAAATTGCGCGGCGGCGAACGTCTGCTGCCAAATGAACTTGCCGCCGATCTCGGCATCAGCCCGACGCCGGTCAAGGAAGCCTGCCTGAAACTCGAGGCGGATGGGCTGGTGGTCAGTTCGTCCCGGCGCGGAATGGTGGTGCGCGACTTCACGGTCGAGGATGTGGAGGAACTATACGCGGCCAGGATGCTGCTTGAAAAAGGTGCGGTTGAAGTGGCCTTCGATGCCGGGCAGCTGGACGAAACGCTGCACGCGGCACTGCTGGAAAGCCTTGGCAAACACCGCGCCTTCGCCAAAGGCTCGACGCTGGATGAATTGTCGAAAGCGCTTTTCTACGACCGCAGTTTCCACGCGACCCTGGTCGCAGCGGCGCGCATTCCGGTCATTTCCGGTTCGCATGAGCGCATTCTAGACCAGACCCACACGGTCTTCGTCTCGATCCTCGGTGATTACGCCCGTTCGGTCGAGGAGCACCAGAATATTGCCGATGCCATTGCCGCCGGCAGCAAGGCCCAGATCATCGATGCGCTGTGGCGGCACCTGGAGCGCAGCCGCCAGAACACGCTGCGTCAGGTCCGATTGCTCAAAGAGGCCGGCGCCTGATCATTTAAAAAACAAGTGGAGGACTGCATGCACGAAAACCCCGGGGTCGCGATTCCATCAGCGCGAGCCGAGACCATCTCATTCCACAGGGGGATTTTGTGCTGATGATGGACCGGCTTTCCGCTAGAACCCTGCCCCGCCTGCCGCACACGGTCACGACCCCTGCCTATGAGCGCGTGAAAATCACGCCCGGCATCGTGCATCTCGGCGTCGGCGCCTTTCACCGGGCGCATCAGGCGGTTTTCATCGACGATTGCCTCAATCGCGGCGAAACAGGATGGGGCATCGTCGCCGCATCGCTGCGCAGCCCGGACACCCGCGACGCCATCGAACCGCAGGATAATCTCTACACCTTCTGCCTTCGCGATGGCCAAAGCGAGCGCCTGCGCATCGTCGGCTCGATTCTTGAAACCGTCGTCGCCCCGGAAAACCCGGAACGACTGGTGGAGCGGATGGCCGACCCGCGCGTTCTCATCGTGACCCTGACCGTGACGGAAAAGGGTTACCTGACCAATCTCGCCTCCCGCAGCCTGCTGCGCGACCATCCCGATATCGTCCACGATCTCGAAAACCCGGAGCGGCCGCGCTCGATCTTCGGCTTCATCCTTGCAGCGACCCGGCGCAGACGTGCCGAAGGCTCCCTGCCGCTGACGCTGCTGTCCTGCGACAACCTGCCCGCCAACGGCCACATGCTGCGAAAGCTGCTGCTGGAATTCGCGAGCCTTGCGGATCAGGAACTGGCCTCCTTCATCGAAGCCAATATTGCCTGCCCCTGCTCGATGGTGGACCGTATCGTTCCCGCCACCACGGATGCGGACCGGGATGCGATTTCGGCCGCACTCGGCCTCAGCGATGCATGGCCGGTCGTCGCGGAACCTTATTTCCGTTTCGTCATCGAAGACCGTTTTCCCCATGGCAGGCCGGCGCTTGAGAAATCAGGCGTGGAATTCGTCGATGATGTCGAACCTTACGAGCATATGAAGCTGAGGATGCTGAACGGCTCCCACAGCGCCATCGCCGCCATCGGCCAGATTGCCAGCCTTGCGACGGTGGCAGATGCCTGGGCTGAAAAGACCGTGCGCGACTTCATCGACGTCTATTGGCGTGAGGTCGGACGGACGCTGGACCCTGCCGTCGATGGTTCTGAATTCGCAGCCGGCCTGCGGCAGCGTTTCGCCAATCCCTCATTGCAGCACAAGACCATGCAGATCGCCTCCGATGCGTCGCAGAAAGTGCCGCTGCGGATACTTTCACCACTACGAGAATTGCTGGCGAAAAAGGCTGAGTGCGGAGCGGTCATTTTTGCCGTCGCGCTGTGGATCAGGTCCTGCGCAGAGGAGGATGAAAAGGGGCAGCCGATCACCATTCTCGACCCCGCCTTCAGAGAGTGGGATGCGCCGGATCAACTGGCGATGGCTCCGGATGCGGTGGTCGACCGCTTCCTCGCTTTCGAACGCACCTTTGGCAGCGACCTGCCCGCCAACGAAACCTTTGTCCTAGCCCTGAAAGCCGCCTATCGCAACATTCGCGAGCAGGGCGCGCTGGCGGCAATTGGGCGATTCCTGAAGTCCTGAAAAAAGAACAGGCCGGAAATCCGGCCTGCTCCCAACCTTTCGTCAACCGTCAGGCTGTCGCCGCCTGTCTCGCCGCCTTGCGGCGCTCCACGCGGGCGCGAATGGCATCGACGTCAGTGATCGGGGTCGCGGCGAAGAGCTGACGGGTATAGGGGTGCTTCGGATCGGCGAAAAGTTCCTCGCGCGTGCCCTGCTCCACCGCCTCGCCCTTGGAGATGACCATCACGTCATCAGCAATGTAACGCACCACGGAAAGATCGTGGCTGACGAAGACGTAGGTCAGTTCGAATTCCTCCTGCAGATCGCGCAGCAGGTTCAAGACCTGTGCCTGCACCGAAAGATCGAGTGCCGAGACCGGCTCGTCCAGCACCAGCAGCGCCGGGTTCAGCATCAGTGCACGCGCAATGGCGATGCGCTGGCGCTGGCCGCCGGAGAACATGTGCGGATAACGGTTGAAATGCTCAGGACCAAGGCCGACCTTGACCAGCATGGCTTCAGCCCGCTCGCGGCGCTCGGAAGCAGGAATCTTCGTGTTGATGATGAGTGGTTCCATCAGCACGTCACCCACCTTCTGGCGCGGATTGAGGCTGCCATAGGGGTTCTGGAACACCATCTGCACCTTGGAGCGCATTTCCGTGCCGGGACGGCGCCTGGCGATATCGACCGGCTGGCCATCGATCTTCAATTCGCCGCCGGAAGCCGGATCGATGAGGGCAATGATGCGAGCCAGCGTCGACTTGCCCGAGCCGGATTCACCGACAATGGCGAGCGTCTTGCCGCGCTCGACGGCGAAATCGATGCCCTTCAGGGCCTGCACCATTCTCGCACCGCCGAACAGGCCGCCGGGAACGTGATAGTCGCGGGTAATGCCCTTGCCTTCAACCACGATACTCATCGAACGCCCTCCTTGCCGAAGAAATCGGAGACGGTGGGCAGACGGTCGCCGGTGGCATTTTCCGGCAGGGCCGAAAGCAATGCCTTGGTGTAGGGATGCTGCGGGGCTTCGAAGAGGCTCAGCACATCCGCCTCCTCCATCTTGCGGCCCTTATATTGCACGACGACACGATCGGCGGTCTCGGCAACCACGCCCATATCGTGGGTGATGAGGATCAGCGCCATGCCATATTCTTCCTGCAGCTTCATCAGCAGGTCGAGAATCTGCTTCTGTATCGTCACGTCGAGCGCAGTCGTCGGCTCGTCGGCGATCAGGAGACGCGGCTTGGAGGCAATCGCAATGGCGATCATCACGCGCTGGCACTGCCCGCCCGACATCTGGTGCGGATAGGCCTTGAGCTTGGATTCCGGATCGGGAATACCGACAGCACGGAATAGCTCCAGCGCGCGGGCGCGTGCGGCAGCGCCGCTCATGCCGAGATTGAGGCGAAGCACTTCCTCGATCTGGAAACCGACCGTGAAGGACGGATTGAGCGAGGCGACCGGCTCCTGGAAGATCATAGTGATCTCACGGCCGATCAGCTTGCGGCGCTCCTGCGGCGACATGGCCAGCAGATTGATGCCGTCAAAGACCATCTCATCGGCGGTAATCGTCGCCGTATCGGGCAGCAGGCCCATGACGGCGAGCATCGATACCGATTTGCCCGAACCGGATTCACCGACGATGGCCAGCACTTCGTGTTTGTCCACGGACACATCAATGCCGTCGACGGCGGTGAAGGCACCGGTGGCGGTGGCGAATTTAACCGTCAGGTTCTTGATTTTCAGCAGGCTCATATCTCAGCTCCGCTTCAGTTTGGGATCGAGCGCATCACGCAGCCCGTCACCCATCAGGTTGATGGCAAGCACCGAGATCAGGATCGTCAGGCCGGGAAGGGTAACAACCCACCAGGCGCGCAGAATGAACTCACGCGCTTCCGCCAGCATCGTGCCCCATTCGGAGGCAGGCGGCTGAGCGCCCATGCCGAGGAAGCCGAGTGCGGCCGCATCGAGAACCGCAGACGAGAACGAAAGCGTTGCCTGTACGATCAGTGGCGCAAGGCAGTTCGGCAGGATGGTCTTGAACATCAGCCGGAGATTGCCGGCACCGGCCACGCGCGCGGCCGTGACATATTCACGCCGAAGCTCGCTCATCACCGCCGCACGCGTCAGACGCGCAAAATGCGGCTGATAGACGATGGCAATGGCGATCATCGCGTTGGTGAGCCCCGGCCCAAGGATCGCGACCAGCACCAGCGCCAGAAGCAGCGATGGGAACGCCAGGATGACGTCCATCACACGCATGATGACGGTATCGACCCAGCCGCCGAAGAAGCCTGCGATGAGACCGATGACAATGCCGCCAACGAGCGCGATGGAAACGACAACGATGCCGATGAACAGCGAATATTGCGCGCCGTAGATCAGGCGGGACAACATGTCACGCCCGACGGCGTCGGTGCCGAAGAAGAAGCCGGCACGGCCGCCTTCCTGCCAGACCGGCGGCACCAGCAGCGCATCGCGATATTGCTGGGTTGGATCATGCGGTGCGATCAGCGGCGCAAAAACCGCGACCAGCACGAGGAGAATAAACACGGCAAGGCCGATGACGGCACCACGGTTCTGACGGAAATAGAACCAGAAATCGGCGATCATCCGGCGGCGGATGGCGGCGTCAGAAAGCCTGACGACCGGAGCAGTGGTCACATCGCTCATTTGTGACGGATCCTTGGATTGATGAGACCGTAGGTCAGGTCGACGAGCAGGTTGACGATCATCACCAGACCCGCGATCAACAGCAGGCCGCTCTGCACGACCGGATAGTCGCGACGCGAGATGGAATCGATCATCCACTTGCCGATACCCGGCCAGGAAAAGATGGTTTCGGTCAGGATGGCGCCAGCCATCAGCACGCCGATCTGCAGACCGATGGTGGTGATGACGGGGATCATGGCGTTGCGCAGCGCATGAATGCCGACGACACGGGAAGGCGACATGCCCTTGGCGCGGGCCGTGCGCACATAATCCTCGCCCAGAACCTCCAGCATGGCCGAGCGCGTCTGGCGCGCAATGACGGCAAGCGGAATGGTGGCAAGCACCACCGAGGGCAGGATGAGATGCGAAAAGGCCGAGGCGAAGGCGCCCTTCTGTCCCGAAATCAGGCTGTCGATCAGCATGAAACCGGTGACGGAGGGGAAGAAATACATCAGCGAGATGCGGCCCGAAACCGGCGTCCATTGCAGGATACCGGAGAACATGATGATGAGCAGCAGCCCCCACCAGAAGATCGGCATGGAAAAACCGACCAGAGCCGTCGTCATGGAAATCTGGTCGAACCAGGAACCACGTCTGATGGCGGCGATGACACCGACCGGCACGCCGATGAGCGTTGCGATGATGATGGCGACGAGACCAAGCTCGACCGTCGCGGGAAAGAGCGACAGGAACTCGGTGAGAACCGGCTTCTTGGTGACCAGCGAATTACCGAGATCGCCCTGAAGCAGCCGTCCCAGGAAATGAAGATATTGCTGCCACACGGGCTGGGCAAAGCCGAGCTGTTCGGCAAGCTGCGCATGCCGTTCGGGCGAAATGCCACGCTCGCCCGCCATCAGCAGCACGGGATCGCCCGGCAGGACGCGCACGAAGGCGAAGGCAACGATGGTGATCCCGAGGAAGGTCGGAACGAGATAGAGAAGTTTGCCGAGAATGAACCGGATCATGGCTTTTTCCTGAAAAGACGCGCGGAAGAACAGGGTTCTTCCGCGCGTCCGGTTGTTCGGGGATTACTCCGCGATGTCGACGTTTTCGAAGGTGAAGTCGCCAAGCGGGCTCATGGTGAAGCCGGAAACCTTGGCGGACATGGGAACGAACTGCGTGGAGTGCGCAAGCGTCGCCCACGGAGCCTGTTCCTTGAAGATCACCTGTGCCTGCTCATAAAGCTTGGTGCGCTCGGCAACGTCGGTGGTCTGCTTTGCCTTGGCCAAGAGGTCCGAGAACTCCTTGTTGCACCACTGTGCACGGTTCGCACCGCCTTCACCGGTTGCGGCGCAGGACAGGAGAACGCTGAGGAAGTTGTCCGGGTCACCATTGTCGCCGGTCCAGCCGAGGATGACGGCGCCGTCGCGCTTCGTTTCGGTGGACTTCTTGAGATATTCACCCCACTCGAAGGAGACGATCTCGGCCTTGACGCCGACCTTTGCGAAATCCGACTGGATCAGCTCGGCGGTACGACGGGCGTTCGGCATGTAAGGACGCTGCACCGGCATCGCCCAGATCTTCATCGACAGATCCTTGACGCCAGCGGCTTCGAGAGCCTTCTTGGCAGCTTCCGGATCGTAAGCATCGTCCTTGATGCTGTCGTTGTAGGACCACATTGTCGGCGGGATCGGGTTCTTGGCAACCTGGCCTGCACCCTGGAACACGGCGTCGATGATCGCCTGCTTGTTCATCGCCATGTTCAGCGCCTTGCGGACTTCCGGCTTGTCGAAAGGTGCAACGGTCGTGTTGTAGGCGAAGTAAGCGACGTTCAGGCCCGGCTGTTCATCGAGCTTGAGGTTCTTGTCGGCGCGGATGGTCGCGAGATCAGCCGGAGCGGGGTATGGCATCAGGTGGCATTCGCCAGCCTTCAGCTTCTGCAGGCGAACCGCGGCGTCAGGCGTGATCGCGAAGATCAGGTCGTCGATCTTCGGGGCTTCACCCCAGTAGTCGGCGTTCTTCTGGAAGCGGATGACCGCATCCTTCTGATAGGCGACGAACTTGAACGGACCGGTGCCGATCGGCAGGTTGTTGAAGTCTTCCTTGGTGCCGGCCTTCTCAAGCGTATCGGCATATTCCTTCGACACGATGGATGCGAAAGGCATGGCGATGTTGGCGAGGAACGGCGCTTCCGGGCGGGTCAGCACGAACTTGACCGTGTGATCGTCAACCTTGACGATTTCCTTGATCAGGGACGGCATTTCCATGGAGTTGTAATATTCGTAGGTGATGCCTGCGATATACTGGTTCCACGGGTTCTTCGCGTCGCCCTGGCGGTTGTAGCTGAAGATCACGTCGTCAGCGTTGAATTCGCGGCTCGGCGTGAACTTGTCGTTGGAGTGCCACTTGACGCCCTTGCGCAGGTGGAAAGTGTACTCGAGACCATCCTTGGAAACGTCCCACTTTTCCGCAAGGCCCGGCTCTACTTCTGTCGTGCCCTTCTTGAACTCCGTCAGACGGTTGTAGACCGGATGCGCGGAAGCGTCGAAGGTGCCGCCTGCGGTGTAAGGCGACGGATCAAAGCCTTCCGGCGATGCCTCGGAGCAGTAAACGAAGGTCTTCGCCATGGCTGGCATGGCGGAAGTCATCGCAAGTGCAGAAGCGATAAGCAAACTGCGGGTCAGCATTTTCATCTGATGGTCCTTTCCCTCTTTTTCTGAGTTCCTGCGGCCCCCTCCAGGGGCCTACCTCTTCTGGTCAGCGGCGGCACGGGGATGCCCGTCTCGCCGTTCGGTCTTTGCCTCCCGACCAATTACCCGGCGACCGGCTGAAACAACCGGTCGAGGTTCGTTTCCGGTGGGCAGAACCAGCGCGGCCCTGCCTCCGTCATGTACGCGATATCTTCGAGACGAACGCCGCATTCCCCATAAACGCACAGCATCGGCTCGATGGAAAAACACATGCCGGGCTCAAGCGCCGTGGCATTTCCTGCAACGATATAGGGTTCTTCGTGAATATCCAGCCCAAGCCCGTGACCCGTACGGTGCGGCAGACCGGGAAGCTGATAATCCGGACCAAATCCGGCCGCCTTCAGACTGTCACGGGCGGCCTTGTCCACCTCGAAACACGCGGCGCCAACGCGGGCGGCAGCGAAGGCCGCGGCCTGTGCGTCGCGTTCGGCATTCCAGAGAAAACGCTGCCGTTCCGTTGGCTTGCCAAAGACATAGGTACGGGTGATATCGGAACGATAGCCATGAAGAATACCACCGAGGTCGACCAGCACCATGTCGCCCTGGTTCAGCGTCTGCGCATGGGGCACGCCATGCGGATAGGCCGTCGCCTCGCCGAACTGCACCGCCACAAAAAGCGGCTTCATGCCAAGGGCAATATGGGCGGCATTGACGAAATCCGCGACTTCCGTGGTGGAGATGCCGGGACGCAGGCCTTCGAACACGGCCTTTTGCACATTATAGCTCGCATCCATCGCTGTCTGAATGAGGGCGATCTCCGCTGCAGACTTGACCTGCCGCTGGGCGACAATCAACGGCTGAGCGGAAATGATGCGGCCTTCCAGACGCTGCATGAGCGCGGATGCGAAAACAAAGGGCGTGGCGGGATCAATGGCGACGAAGTGACCTGCACAGGCCAGCGCACCGATACGCCTTGTCATCAGGTCGAACGGGCTTTCATCCTCTTCCCAGGTGGCGACTGCGCCGGGGATACGGATCAGGGTCTGGAGTTTCGGTTCCTCGAAGGTCGGGCTTATATAGATCGGCTCGCCCTCGGCCGGCACCAGAGCACCGTGAATACGCTCGGAAAGGCCAAGCGACAGACCGGTATAATAAGTCAGCGACGACGAAGCGTCTAGCCAGACCGCCTTGATGTTTTGCTGGGTCATTCGCGCCTGCAGGCCACGCAACCGCAACCTGAGCTCGTCTTCAGCGATCGATGAAACCGCGATCGGCTGAAACTGCTTCAGCGCCTCTTGAAAGTCTGCCATTCTCTCCCCGCCGCCTTCGGGCGCACGGACACTGGCGTGCCGGCACCTCCCAAGCGTTCTTTTGCCCATGCTTAACCACAGGGGGAAGGCTAAGCAATGGGGCGGGAGGACGCACCGCCACAAAACTGTGCATATTTATCTAGACATAACGAAATCGTGATCGACGCGAGCCTGATTTCAGCAGTCGTTGCCTTGACGCGGAAATCGAAAATCCCCCGGAAATCCAAGGGAGAAACCAGCCCCTTGTCCACGCGTCGCGTGCAGCCGGGAAACGGACCCCAATCCACCACGTAAAAAAGAGCCAAGAAAAGGAAAAAGCCTGCCGCGGGAGGAGGTGCGGCAGGCTTCAAACTTGATCGGTGATTGGGAGGAGGAGTACCACCGATCCACATCGAGCGACGCTGGGAGGAGGAGTGCGTCGCTTCGATGATTTGAATATAGCGGGATCTGTGATTTTTAACAGAGCAAGTCTCGCAATGCAGCATTGCATTTCTGCATAGCTCCGGAATGACTGCCCGGTTTTTCGGCACAACCTACCCTACCGCGGGAGGTCAGCTCTCCCGGTAGACCTGGAAACCGGCGAAGGACTGGTTGACTGGCATGAGCTCAAGACTGTTGATGTTGATATGTTTGGGCTGAGAGGCGACCCAATAGATGGTGTTGGCGATATCATCGGCCGTGATCGGATTGACGCCCTTGTAGAGATTGTCCGAAGCTTCCTGATTGCCCCCGGTGCGCACCAGCGTAAATTCCGTTTCGCACATGCCCGGTTCGATCGAGGTTACCCTGACGCCCTTGCCGTGCAGATCCGAGCGCAGACCGAGCGAAAACTGCCGCAGGAAGGCTTTGGTGCCGCCGTATACATTGCCGCCCGTATAGGGATAATGCGCGGCAACAGACGAAAGGTTGACGACGATACCTTTACGGTCGATCAGTGTCGGCAGGAGATGGTGGGTGATGTTCAGCAGACCGGTGATGTTGGTGTTCACCATGGTCTGCCAGTCCTTTAGCGGCACCTGCGGCGCGGGGGCCGTGCCCAGTGCCAGACCGGCATTGTTGACGAGGACATCGATGTCTCGGAAGCCCTCCGGCAAGGCGGCAAGCGCTTTTTCGGCCGCGTCCTCATCGGTGATGTCGAAGGCGGCGCCGTAGAAAGCCGATCCGAGTTCGGCCGCCAGTGCCTCCAGTCGTTCCGCCCGACGGCCCGTGCCGATGACCTTCCAGCCTTCTCTGATGAAGCGTCGGGCCGTAGCCTCTCCGAAGCCCGACGTCGCGCCGGTGATGAGGATGGTTCCGCTCATGATGATGCCTCCACTCTATTCGTTTTTTCAGGGTCAATCGGTGTCAGTAGTTTTTCCGCCGCCGCTGCAAGGCAACGCCGGTAGGCCGCGAGATCCGTATACAAGTCCTCATCGGAAACGTCGCCGACAATAACGTTGCCGCCCCGCCGCAAAATCCCGCCGTGCAGCATGAGATTGTCGACCATGTCGAAATTCTCGATCGACAACCCGTCCGGTCCGCGATACCGGCCCGTTTCATCCACGGTGACAACATTGCCGTAATGCGCCTTGATGCGGCTGAAGTGATTGGCCGCGACATTGGTGTAGGCGAACACCGGCTTGCCCAGCGCGCACATGAAGCCCAGCTCGTAGCTCGTTCCCGTGTCGGCGGCGATGCCGCGAAACGGTGTGAGATTGGCAATCACGGCATCCGCTTCAAGCATCATCCGTTCGTCGACTTCATTGATGTTGCAGCCATGACCGATCCTGGTATCCGCCGGCGGGATCTGCAGATCGCCCGGCGAAAGCGGGATGAAGCCGGCCTCCCGCGCCAGTGCTGCCTTGAGGTCGAGCATTTCGCGCGCATTCGGGAGGAACACTTCCGGTCCGGCGAGATAGATTTTCTTTGTCATCGGGAATTCATGCGATTTGTCAGGAAAAGATTTCCGACCCTAACCCGGGGACTTTCGCAAAGGCAAGTGCCAAGGGCGTGCGGCGTGGCGCGGCGGACCGACCGATAAAACGGTATCGTCCCGCTAGTCTTTCCGTTATAGCCGGAGCAGTAGACAGGAATTTCTGGAGCAGGACATGGCAGCACCCATCCGTTATCACGAAGGCGATATTTCCGCCGAAGATGCCGCGCGCTATACCGGCGCCATCGCCATCGATACGGAAACGCTGGGGCTGGTGCCGCGTCGCGACCGCCTCTGCGTCGTCCAGCTTTCGCCGGGCGACGGCACGGCAGACATCATCCGCATCGCCGCTGGGCAGAAAGAAGCGCCGAACCTCGTGCGCATGCTTGCCGATCCCGCCCACCAGAAGATCTTTCACTATGGCCGTTTCGATATCGCCGTGCTTTTTCATACGTTCGGTGTGACGACCACGCCGGTCTTCTGCACCAAGATCGCTTCACGGCTGACCCGCACCTATACGGACCGGCACGGGCTGAAGGACAACCTCAAGGAAATGCTGGAGGTCGATATTTCCAAGGCGCAGCAATCTTCGGACTGGGCAGCGCAAACGCTTTCCCCGGCGCAGCTCGAATATGCCGCTTCCGACGTTCTTTATCTGCATGCGCTGCGCGACAAGCTGACGGCGCGTCTCATCCGCGACGGCCGCCTTGATCATGCCGATGCCTGTTTCGCGTTTTTACCGACCCGTGCGAAGCTAGACCTGCTCGGCTGGGACGAAACCGACATTTTCGCCCATAGCTGAGCGTTTTCGCCTTCGTTTAAACACTGATTTACCAGACTTGCCTATTCTCGGCCGTAACTTTGGGCGGCCGGGGACTTTCCAGATGATTACTCCGCTACAACAGACGGCGGGCATTGCAGTGAGCGACCTCATGCGCTCGATGGTCGAATCCATCGAGGAACGCCAGCGCGAGGAGCAGGAAAAGGCCAACGGCACCAAGAAGGATGATGCGGTCAGAACGAACCCGCAGCCGGATGAAAGCCAGCGCGTCGCCAATGAGAAGATAAGCGCTTATCTCTTCGGTGCCATGAAGCCGGACCCGGATGCCTTCGCCTCGCTTGTTTCCCGCTTTTCCGCCGCCCTCGGCATCACGCAGGACGTGGATGAATCCAATTTTTCCTTCGCACAAAGGCTTCAGGATGCGCTGACCCTGACCCAGGGTTTCGAAAAAACCGATGCGCAGGGAAAAGCCACCACAATTTCCCTCGCCTCCTTCGGTGTTTCGCAGTTGCAGGTCGTCGATGTACTGAACAACGGCGTCAACGCCAAAACCGATCCCATGGCGGCCCTTGCCGCCCGCATCGCCGAGCGTGCCGGCCTCACCGGAACGGAGGAGGATTTTGGCGCGCAGATGTCGGAGGCCATCATGGCCGCGCGGGCGACCTTGCCCATGAACGTCAGTGAACTGGAGGAATCGACCGGTCTCGAGGAGCTCGGCATCTCAGCCAGCGCGATGATCGCCGCCATCGCCAATCCTTACGGAGATCAGGCGCGAGCGGTAAAAGATGCGCTCAATGACAAGGCACAAGGCACTCTCTTCATGACGAGGGAGACCCTGAAGGTCATCCAGCGTCTGGAAGACGTGGCAGATCCGAAGTCTAAGGAAGAATTGCAGGCCGAACGTGGCGAAAAGCGCATTGGCGAAATCAACGATGCGGAAGTGGCAGCCGAACGGGAAGAAGATATCCAGACCCGTGACGCACAGGGCAAGCTTGAGGACGTGCAGGAACTTCAGGACGTCGTGAAGGAGCACATTGACGCCTCCGCCGATGAGAAGGCGGATGGCGCAGCCGGCCAGGGCCCCGCCGACATTTCATCGGAAATCGCCCTGATTTCCGTGCTCGCGGCAACGCCGGCGGAAGAGGCCCCACCTGCTGAAGGCGATAACGAGCCTGAGGGAGCGGATGCGGCCACCACGCCGGCCGATGCGGAAAACGAGGCAGAAAAGCTGCTTGATGCACAGGCCGCTGTCGAAGCTGCCGGAACCGACATCTTGCCGATTTCGGTCGATGAAAACGGCCTTTATGCATTGCTGAAGAAAAAGGCGGCATGATTGCCGTCTGGAACTGTCACGTGAGCGAAACATGATGTGAGTTCAGACATGGTCGATATCTCAGGCGTGTCAGGCGGCGCCATTCACGATGCCGAACCGAACGCGGCCCAGGCCCTTCTTTCCATGGCGGCTCCGCCCCTCGCGCCGGAGGATGCCACCATCATTCCACTGGCTGGCGAAGAAGCGACTATCGCGCCCGCAGAAATCCAGCCGGAGCGAAGCTTTCCGAAAGCGAGCTGGCTGGATGCCATGCCGCCGGAGGCGCTGGAAGTCACGGTGAGCGAACCCGATCGTATCTCCTCCGTCAACTCGGACGACAACGGGCTTTATCGCATGTTCATAGGCGTTTCGCCCTGAGCCGGTCCGGCCGTGCGCAATCACTTGGTTAGCCAAATCTTAATATCTGCAGGCGAGGATTCGGCTTGATGATTCTGTGTGCGCTGAAAAGAGCGGCCTTCGAGCCTATGGTGCACATGGCGCTCCCGCATGAGCGGGCGAGATGACACCTGTATGCCAGCGGCGTGGCGATTTTCAACATTCGAGGCAGATGCGGATCACAGAGCCAATGGGGATTGGCGCTTTCGCAGCCGGCGCCGGCCACCGATAGAAACGGAGCGCAGCATGTTACCGCCTGTATCCAAAGTTTCCGCAGCCGATGCCACCTATGGAGCCTCGCTCGCGTCGGCACAGCGCGCGCAGCCGAAAGGCGTCGTGCAGCCGCAGCCAAGCGCTGCCTTTCCCGAACAGAGCGCCAGCCTTTTTTCACGGGCTGCAGTGGCCTCCCTCGCCGGCGAGTTCCAGCTGGCCCGGAGCACCGCAGTCTTGGCGGAAACACTCGGCAAGCTGATGAACCTGCCGCGACGGGACGGCGAAGCCGTCGAAACCTATGTCGGGCGTCTGACGGAAGCCTTGCGCGCCCTGCCGCCCGCGCAGCGTCTTGCGCTGGAACAGCAGATTGGCAAAGCACTGCAGGGTCTCAGCCTTTCGATGCTCGCGGAAATCCTGAAACAGCCGACGGGACCGGATGCGGCGCGGCTTGCGCTGCTGATCGAGCTTTCGCGTTACAGGGGGGCCGATCTGGCTGCAAGGGCGGTGGTCTCCTCCTATCAGCAGAATAATTCCGCCAGTCCGGTGCCCGCCCAGCCCAGGCAGCAGCCGACCGCCGCGAGCCCCAATGCGGAGTTCCGTTCCAATCCGCCCGCGGCAGCGCAATTGCCGGGCTCCACGACAACCGGCCGTCTGTTGCCGCTGCTTACTGGCCCACTCGCTCTCAGCGGTGCGGCAATGAAGGCAACGGTCACGGCGCTGACCGCGCAACCGGAAGGAGCCGTCCGGCATTCCGCCGCGCCCGCAAATGCGCCTGACCTGCCAGACCAGTCGGCAAAACCGGAAGCCAGGACGGAAAACACGACGCGTCCGCTTCCGCCCCAGACGGGCAGCATGACAAAAGAAGCGCCGGTAGAGACCCGTCCAGGCAATTCGCCTCGCGCGCAAACCGGCGAAACACGCCCTGCCCTTCCGCCTCGGGAGATGATGAAGACCGAGCAGAAAGACGTCCGCACCGCCTCACCGTCAATCTTCGGCCCGCCTGCAACTGATGCAGAGAACGTGGCCAGTCTTGTGCTGGCCGCCACGGCCGACAAACTGCCGGCGAGAGCAAGCACGACGCAGCAGCCCCCCGCCATGCCGCAGGGCATCGAGCCGCCATCGCCGGAGGATCAGCCAACCGAAAAGTCGGGGCTGATGACGTCCGCTGCCCACCCAACAGGGGAAGAAGCGGAAACAGTGGCTCACCGGCCTGAAGCTCCCTACTCTTCGCGACTCCCGCTGGACCCGGAAGCGAGAATGGCGATGATGGAGCAATCCGCTTCGCAATCGCTGATCGCCGCCGCTTTGGCAAAAGACGGTACGCCGCTGCCGCTCGTCGCTTATCCCCCTGCCGATGATGATTACGAATCAGAAGCGCCACCCCGGGGCGGCGGGCCTTTTTCCGACGATGAGGCGGAAAGCGAAAGCGGAGCGGAGTCTGAAAATTCCGGCGATGACGACGGCCTGGAAGAGCGCGTTGCCGCCAATGACGGGATCGACACGCAGGAACGTCCGACGGCGACGGCCGCCGACGACAGTGCGGAGAATTATTACCTCAAGATGAGCGGCGTCCTCTGAACGCCACATTGCCTGCCGGCCGATCGCCCAAGAAAAAACCCGCCGGAAAATTCCGGCGGGTTCTTCATTTCAACGATCTAGACGATTATTCGCCGCGGTTCTTCAGAGCCGCGCCGAGGATGTCGCCGAGCGAAGCGCCCGAGTCGGACGAACCGAACTGTGCGACGGCTTCCTTTTCTTCAGCGATTTCCAGAGCCTTGATCGAAAGCATGACCTTGCGGTCCTTCTTCGAGAAGTTGACGACGCGGGCGTCGACAACCTGGCCAACGGAGAAGCGCTCAGGGCGCTGCTCGTCACGGTCACGGGAAAGATCAGCGCGACGGATGAACGAGGTGAGGTCTTCGTGGTTGACGAGCTTCACTTCGATACCGCCATCGTTGACCGCGGTGACTTCAGCGGAAACGACTGCATTCTTGCGCAGGTCGCCGGAAGAAGCGGCTTCGCCGACAGCGTCCTTGCCGAGCTGCTTGATGCCGAGCGAGATGCGTTCCTTCTCAACGTCAACGTCGAGAACGACAGCCTTAACGACGTCACCCTTGTTGTACTCTTCGATGACCTGCTCGCCCGGACGGTTCCAGTCGAGGTCCGACAGGTGAACCATGCCGTCGACATCGCCTTCGAGGCCAATGAACAGGCCGAATTCGGTCTTGTTCTTGACTTCGCCTTCGACTTCCGTGCCAGCCGGATGGCTGTAAGCGAATGCCTGCCACGGGTTTTCAAGCGTCTGCTTGAGACCGAGCGAGATACGGCGCTTCGACGGATCTACTTCGAGAACGACAACGTCAACTTCCTGGCTCGTGGACAGGATCTTGCCGGGGTGTACGTTCTTCTTGGTCCAGGACATTTCGGAAATGTGGATCAGGCCTTCGATGCCCGGCTCCAGCTCAACGAATGCACCGTAGTCGGTGATGTTCGTGACCGTACCCGAGATCTTCTTGCCAACCGGGTACTTGGCGGAGATGCCATCCCACGGATCCGACTCGAGCTGCTTCATGCCGAGCGAGATACGGTGGGTTTCCTGGTTGATGCGGATGATCTGAACCTTGACCTGCTGGCCAATGTTGAGGATTTCCGAAGGATGGTTGACGCGGCGCCATGCCATGTCGGTGACGTGCAGCAGACCGTCGATGCCGCCGAGGTCAACGAACGCACCGTAATCGGTGATGTTCTTGACGACGCCGTCAACAACCTGGCCTTCTTCGAGGTTCTGAACGATTTCAGAACGCTGCTCGGCACGCGACTCTTCGAGAACCGTACGACGCGAAACAACGATGTTGCCGCGACGCTTGTCCATCTTGAGGATTTCGAAGGGCTGCGGGTTGTGCATCAGCGGGGTAACGTCGCGGATCGGACGAATGTCGACCTGCGAACGCGGCAGGAACGCAACAGCGCCATCCAGATCGACGGTGAAACCACCCTTGACCTGGTTGAAGATGACGCCTTCGACGCGCTCACCAGCTTCGAACTTGGCTTCGAGCTTGACCCAGCTTTCTTCGCGGCGAGCCTTCTCGCGCGACAGAACGGCTTCGCCGAGAGCGTTTTCAATGCGCTCGACGTAAACTTCGACTTCGTCGCCGACCTTCAGCGTGCCGTCCTTGGACTTCGCGCCGAATTCCTTCAACGGTACGCGGCCTTCAACCTTGAGGCCGACGTCGACGATGGCAACGTCCTTCTCGATTGCCGTTACGATACCCTTGGCAACATAGCCTTCGGCAAGATCGTTGGAGGCAAAGGATTCTTCGAGAAGCGCTGCGAAATCTTCGCGCGTGGGGGTAGATACTGACATGAAATCTCCTGATTGCATCCGCGCAATGGCGAATACAAAAGCGCCGGTGGGCTAGTGTTGTTGATACCCGACCCCATGCCCGCCTTTTCAAAAGGCTTTCCGGCGCAAGGACATGTCTTCGGGCAATTCCTGACTAAACGCAGACGGCAGGAAGCCGTTCCGCGAAAAACCTATCTCTTCAGAGCGGCGTCGATGATCGTGCGCGCGGCCTGAAACGCCGCCTCTATACTCATTTCCGACGTATCTAGCAAGTGTGCGTCTTCCGCCGGCTTCAGCGGACTGTCGGCGCGGCCCATGTCGCGCTCGTCGCGTTTTTTCACCTCGGCGAAAATGGCATCATAATCCGCGGTGCCGCCATTGGCCAGAATCTCATCGTAGCGCCGGCGCGCCCGCACGTCGGCAGAGGCGGTGACATATAGCTTCACTGGCGCATCCGGGCATACTACCGTGCCGATATCGCGGCCATCGAGAACCGTACCCGGCTCCCTCAAGGCAAAACGCTGCTGCGCCATCACGAGCGCGCGCCTCACCGGTGTCATCACCGCAATCCTCGACGCGGCTTCGCCAATATCGTGCCGGGACAGGACGGAGCGGTCGAGCCCCGCAAGATCGACCTCCAGGGCGACCTTCTCCGCCACGGCCTCGTCATCCAGCGGCAGGCCCGCGTCCAGAAGCGCCTTCGCTGTCGCCCTGTAGGTCAGCCCGGTATCGAGATGATGAAAACCGTAGGCTTCCGCGATCTTTCGCGACAGGGTTCCCTTGCCCGCTGCAGCCGGCCCGTCTATGGCGATCGTGAAGGTCATTAAGCTTTCCGCCTGTGCATCTGTTATTCATATAATAGAGTGCTACACGCCTTACGATTTATATCAGCATTCCCGCACAGGGGTTGCGCCAAGGCAGGAGGCACCCGAAGTTTGTCTTTGACACGAAAGAGCGCAACGATTAAGGGGACCGGCTATAAATTTTACCGTCTATGCCGGTTTTACGGCGTACACACCGAAACTCATTCGACAATTTGAGGCTTAGACAGTGGCAAAAGCGGAACTTGGTACCAAGCGCACAGACCCCGATACCGGCAAGAAGTTCTACGATCTGAACCGCGATCCGGTCGTTTCTCCTTACACCGGCAAGTCCTGGCCGCTCTCCTTCTTCGAGGAAAGCACAGCTCAGGCAAAGCTCGAGCAGGCTGAAGAAGAGGATGTAGCGGAAGTCGATACCGAAAACACGGAAGTCGAACTCGTGTCGCTGGAAGATGCCGACGGCGACAACAGCGGCGACGATATCCCTGATCTCGGTGACGACGATGACGTTGAAATCGACGACGACGACGACACCTTCCTGGAAACCGACGACGAAGATGACGACGACGACATGTCCGGTATCATCGGCGTATCGGGCGACGACGAAGAAGCTTGATTTTATTCGATAATTCGGCCCGACGACAAAAAAATGACGCCGGGCCGTTTTTTATGCTTGCACTCGTCGGAAAGCCGCAGTAGTAAGCCGCCACCGAACGGAACAACAACCGCTTCGGTTCCCGGAACCGGAAGAAATGCCGGAACCCTTATGGGGCTATAGCTCAGCTGGGAGAGCGCTTGCATGGCATGCAAGAGGTCAGCGGTTCGATCCCGCTTAGCTCCACCAAATTTCCCAAGACAAAATTCATCACGTCAGTAAAATCTGAATTGTGCGACCTTCAGTCCCACCTCACGCGGCCATCTATCGCAATAACGCCCGCACATCCTGTCCGTTGATACGGCATTCCAGAGAACGGAGCGCACCGCTCTCCTCCACCACGCGACATTCAATATATCTGCCGCGCAAACGGTTCTCCAGCGCTTTGAAGGCATTGAGGCCGCAGGCATAACGGCGGCCGTCCGGGGTGGTGCAGACACGGTTTCTCTCCACCTCCTCCACGCCTGCGAGGCGGAACTCCTCGTTTTTGAAGGTGAAGCGGCTGCTGGAGATGACGCGAAGGCGCTGGTCGGCATGCATCTTCAGCGGGAAGGGATCCGGCGGGGTCGGAACGCGCTCGTATTCCTGCCGGGTGGGGTCAACCCGTACGGGCGAGGTGGTCCACAGCTGTTCGGTGTTGGCCGCAAGTCCTGCCGGGGCGGAGGCAGTCTCGCCATTGACGAGCGAGGCAATCCGCATGCCGGCTATGGCAACGCCTATGACCAGGGCAATCTGAAACAGCAAAATTGCGACCTGCCGGACCATGTCACCGCAACATTAAAAACAATGAACAAAATAAAATCGGCCTGACGTTCCCTTGCGAGAGGCCACGGCCGCCCATCACATCAATAGAAGCTTGCCTGCGCTGATATCCCTGACCGTGCCCATGGCCATAATCGGAAGCCGATCGCTGTCGAGGATCACCCGTCCTGTTGTCCGCAGCCAGCGAAAACCACCAGAGGTGAGCTGGATACGATATTCCTGATCGTAAAACACGCCGTTCGTCAGCGAATTATAGACCGCTTCAGCCACACGCGCCCGGGAGCCGCTTTCGATTTGCGCAATGAAATCCTCTACCGGGATACCGCGGGCGGCCTTTTCCGGACGAACCTCCCGCAGGCGCGCGGCCACGGCATCCAGATAAACCAGATTTTGCCCGATATTCCAGGTGTAGTAACCCACAAGTGTCTCTTCGAGAGATATGTTCTTCAACATCGGCCTTCAACAGTCTGAGATGCTTGTGGCGGGTCTCTACCATAATGGACGATAAACGGCTAACCACAAGAATTCATTCTTTTGTCTGATATAGTATCTTTTTTGGCCGGTCGCTTATCGACAGGCCATTTCGGCCGCCATGTTGGCGAAGCGATCTTCCTGTGCCAAAGAAGGTGGACCTTGCCGCCACAGATCACAGGAGCCGCCGTGACCATCGGGCTTGCCCATGCCGAACTCATTGCCGTCGTCACCGCCATTACCGGAGATGAACCGCGCGTGATGACCGTTCGGGCGGGGGCGGCGCTTCCTTCGGGACCCTTCGAATTCGGTCACAGGACGCTTCAAAGCGGCTTGCGGGAATGGATTCACGAGCAGACGCATCATCCCGTCGGTTATCTCGAGCAGCTCTACACCTTCGCCGACCGCGACCGAAACAACGATATTCCGGGCGGCAGAACCATCTCCATCGGCTATCTGGGACTTGTCCGCGAACAGGAGGCGATGGACGGCAAACGTCCTTTCTGGCACGGGTGGTACGATTACTTCCCGTGGGAAGACCATCGCCAAGGATGCCCCGCGGTTCTCGCCAGCATCATCGAGAAGCTGCGGGCATGGGCGGATTCCGACCCATCTTGTAAAAACCAGCGCCACTTGCGGGCCGATTTTACCTTCGGCCTCGACGGCGGCGGCTGGAACGAGGAACTCACCCTTCAGCGCTATGAGCTGCTGTATGAGGCGGGGCTGGTTGAGGAAGCGCAGGCCGAACCCCGGATCAATTTCGGAAGGCCGATGTTCGCCGATCACCGCCGCATCCTCGCCACCGGAATTGCCCGGTTGAGGGCCAAAATCAAATACCGGCCGGTGGTATTCGAACTGATGGCCGATACCTTCACGCTGCTGCAATTGCAGCGCGCCGTCGAGGCGTTGGCCGGGCTGATGCTGCACAAGCAGAATTTTCGCCGGCTGATCGAACAGCAGCAACTGGTGGAAGAAACCGGCGACATGGCCACCGAAACCGGCGGACGACCGGCAAAGCTTTTCCGCTTCCGCCAGACCGTCCTCGATGAACGCGCCCTTTCCGGAACGAAACTGCCGCTCTCCCGCAATTGACATATGCTCATAATGAGAATATCTCTTTGTTCTAGATATACTCAAAACGAGCATAAATGGGAAAGCATCGTGAACGAGCAGATTTCCGCCGCAAGCCTTTACGACCGTGTCGCCCGCGTCATTCCCAAGGCCGAATGGATGGGTTTCCAGGACGATGTGGAGGCGATCCTTGAGTTGAAGCGCAAGCGTAATGCCGTCATCCTCGCCCATAATTACCAGACACCTGAAATATTCCATGGTGTCGCCGATATCGTCGGCGACAGCCTTGCCCTTGCCCGCAAGGCGATGGAGGTGGAGGCGGATGTCATCGTTCTCGCCGGCGTGCATTTCATGGCCGAGACGGCGAAGCTGCTCAATCCGGGAAAGACCGTGCTCATTCCTGATATGGCTGCCGGCTGTTCGCTTGCCGATTCCATCACGCCGGAGGATATCGCCCTCCTGCGAAAGGCCTATCCCGGCGTGCCTGTTGTGACCTATGTGAACACGTCCGCCGCAGTGAAGGCGGCGTCCGATATCTGCTGCACGTCGGGTAATGCCCGCCAGGTGGTGGAATCGCTCGGCGTGCCGCGCGTCTTGATGCTGCCGGATGAATATCTGGCGAAGAACGTGGCCATGGAAACCAATGTCGAACTGATCGCCTGGCGCGGCCATTGCGAAGTGCACGAGCTTTTCACCGCCGATGACATCAGGGAGCTGCGGGAAAGCCATCCCGGCGTGATCGTACTGGCGCATCCCGAATGTCCGCCTGAGGTTGTTGAGGCCGCGGATTTTTCCGGCTCTACCGCCATCATGTCCGACTATGTCGGTCGTGAGCGCCCCGCCCGCGTGGTGCTTCTGACGGAGTGCTCGATGAGCGACAATGTCGCCGTGCATCACCCGGACGTCGAATTTATCCGGCCGTGCAATCTCTGCCCGCACATGAAACGCATCACGCTCGGCAATATCCGCACAGCCCTTGAGGAAAACCGCCACGAAGTGACTGTCGATCCGGCCATCGCCGCCGCCGCCCGTCGCGCGGTGGAAAGGATGCTGGAAGTATGAGCGAGCGCTTGCCGCAGCAGGACTGGACGGCCATCGTCGGCAGCGGCATTGCCGGCCTGATGGCGGCGCTGACACTTGCGCCGCAGCCCGTGCTCCTTCTGACACGTGGTGCGCTTGGCGGCGAAACGTCGAGCGCCTGGGCGCAGGGCGGCATTGCCGCAAGCCTCGGTCCCGATGACAGCGTCGCGCTGCATCTTGCCGATACGCTCGCCGCTGGAGACGGTCTCTGCGATGCGGAAATGGCCGCCGATATCGTTTCCGCCGCCCCTGCTGTCATCGAGGCGCTGGAGCAGGCCGGGGTGCGCTTCGACCGGGACGCCGATGGCAGGCCCATCTTCGGGCTGGAGGCCGCCCACAGCCGAAGGCGCATCCTGCACGCCGAGGGCGACGGTTCGGGCGCGGCCATCGTCAGGGCTCTCGCCGCCGCCGTTCTGCGCACACCGTCGATCACGGTTCTTGAAGGCACCGAAGTGCGCCGGCTGCTGACACAGGACGGCGCGATTGCTGGCCTCGCCTGCGCCGGACCGAAAGGCGGCTTCGTTCTGCCGGCAACGCGGGTGGTTCTCGCCACCGGCGGCCTCGGCGGCCTCTACGAGGCCACGACCAATCCTTCCGGCAATTTCGGACAGGGCATCATGCTGGCCGCCCACGCTGGCGCAATTCTTGCCGACATGGAATTCGTACAGTTCCATCCGACGGCGCTTTCTTCAGCGCGGCGGCCGCTGGCGCTGGTCAGCGAGGCGGTGCGGGGCGAAGGCGCACTTCTCCTCAACGAAAGCGGTGAAAGGTTCATGGCCCCTGTTCCCGGCGCGGAACTCGCCTCCCGCGACGTCGTCGCACGCGCGATAGATCGTGAAATCCTGCGCGGCGGCAGGGTGTTTCTTGACGCCCGCAAGGCCCTTGGCTCCAGCTTTTCCGCCCGGTTTCCTGCAATCGACCTGCTCTGCCGGGAGGCTGGAATAGATCCGGCCCGTGAACTGGTCCCCGTCCGCCCTGCCGTACACTATCATATGGGCGGCATTGCCACGGACGGCAGAGGGCGAAGTTCGGTGCCGGGCCTGTGGGTCGCCGGCGAGGCCGCCTGCACGGGGCTTCACGGCGCCAACCGGCTGGCCAGCAATTCCCTGCTGGAAGCTGCCGCAATGGGTATGCGTGCGGCACAGGATATCGCCACCCAGCCCTCGTTCGCACCGCCGAGTACCACCGCTTCTGCAACCCGCACGGTGGACCATCCTGCCGCCGATCCCGCCACCGTCCGCGCCATCATATCCCGACATCTCGGTATCGTCAGACATGCGACGGGTCTAACCGAGGCGATCCGGGATTTACTGCCGCTCGTGGAGGGAAAGGGCCCGGCATCCGATCCCGCCCTCGTGGGTCTGGCAATCGCCGTTTTTGCCGCCTTGCGGACGGAATCGCGCGGAGCGCATTTCCGCGATGATTTTCCTGGGAAGGATGCGACGGCGACGAGGCGTCGCCTGAGCATGGCAGAGGTGATTGACCTTGCCCATGCCCTTTCCTCGACCAGCCCCTCCTCTTCCAGCTTCGCACGGACCGCCTGACATGACCCTTGCCCCCCTGCCCCGCCTCATCATCGAACCGCTGGTCCGTAACGCCCTTCTGGAAGACCTGGGCCTTGCGGGCGACGTCACTTCTACCGCCGTCATTCCCGCCGATCACCGGTCGGTCGTCGTCATGGCAGCACGCGAAGAGGGTGTCGTCGCCGGGCTTGATGCTGCGGAACTGGCCTTCCAGCTCGTGGACCCCGCCATCACGATAGAGCGGAACGTGCAGGATGGAGCTTCCGTCGCACCGGGCGACACCGTCGCAACGATCAGGGGGCCTTCACGCGGGCTTTTGACGGCGGAGCGTACGGCTTTGAATTTCCTCGGCCACCTGTCGGGCATCGCCTCCGTCACGGCTAAGATCGTCGCGGCCATCGCCGGGACCAATGCTTCGGTCGCCTGCACCCGCAAGACCACACCAGGCCTCCGGGCACTGGAAAAATACGCCGTGCGCGCCGGCGGCGGCATGAACCACCGTTTTGCACTCTATGATGCTATTCTCATCAAGGACAACCACATCGCCGTGGCGGGCAGCGTGCGTGACGCGATCCGCCGTGCAAAAAAGGGTGTCGGCCATCTCGTCAAGATAGAAGTCGAGGTGGATACGCTTTCGCAGTTGCGCGAGGCGATGGATGAAGGTGTCGATGCGGTTCTTCTCGACAATATGACGCCTGAACAGCTGCGCGAAGCGGTGAAAATAGTCGCCGGTCGTGCCATTACCGAAGCGTCCGGGCGCATCACTCCACAGACGGCTGCAGCCATCGCCGCCACGGGCGTCGACCTCATCTCCATCGGCTGGCTGACCCACAGCGCGCCGGTTCTGGATATCGGACTGGATTTCAAGAGCAAAAATTGAAGCCTGCACGCGGCACGGAACAAATTTTCCGCGCCATCGTTATTATCCCGCCTGGGGTCGATTCAAGGCGGGGGGACGTGCGCACAAAGCGGGTCCATATGCCTTTCGACCTCTCTTAGAAAGGAAAGGCCTGTTATGGAAGACGCACAAGTTGGCTGGATTGCAGCAATCATCATTGGCGGCGTAGCTGGTTGGCTCGCAGAACAGTTCATGAAAAGCAATATGGGTGTTTTCATGAACATTATCCTTGGCATCGTCGGTGCCATCGTCGCCAATTTCCTTCTGGGACTGGTGGGCGTTTCGCTCGGCGGCTGGATTGGTTATCTCATTGCCGGTTTCATCGGCGCCTGCATTCTTATTGCCGTCGGGCGTGCATTTCGGCGCTAAGGGGAGGACAGAATGAGCTTTTTCGACAAGATCAAGAACGCGATTTTCGGCAAGGCAGAAGCCGCCCCACAGACTTCGGTTCCGGCCGGCACGCCGACGGGCACTGCCAGCACAACTGCAGCGGCCCCTGCCGCACCGGCTTCACCTGCACCGACAACGGCGGCACCGGCTTCTACCGGCAACGTCGATGTAGCGTCCATCCTGGATGCGGCGGTCAAGAAAAACGGCCAGAAGCTGGACTGGAAGCACTCCATCGTCGACCTTCTCAAGGCCCTCGACCTCGACAGCAGCCTGACCGCCCGAAAGGAACTCGCCAGCGAACTCGGTTACACCGGCGATACCTCGGATTCGGCGACCATGAACATCTGGCTGCACAAGGCCGTCATCAAGAAACTTTCCGAAAACGGCGGCAAGGTTCCGGCCGAACTTCTGGACTGAACCGATAAACGGAGGCCGCCATGGACGACTATTCCAGCTTGAGGGAGCAGATCGGTCGCGATCTCGACACCCTGCAGGGAACGGAGAACCCGAAGTCGATCTTCGAAATCGCCGACGATTACCTTTTGGGAGATCCGGGTCTGAAGCGAACCATCGTCGAAGACATTATCAAGGAAGAAGCGGACAAGCGCGGTATTGCTATCCACTGAAGCAGCGCCTAGCAGGCACCGGCATTAAAAAAGGGGCGGCATCCGGTTTGGATGCCGCCCCTTTCGTGTCGCGCACATCAAGCCGCTATCTATCCAGCTTGGCTTCGGCCTTTTTCGCGTTTTCTTCCATCAACTCATACCACATCGCATTCATGACGGCGAAGATGGCGGCGAGAGGCAGGCCGAGCAGCCAGGCGAAGTACCACATGTTCGATCTCCTTCTTTCTTGATCAATAAGCATGACCGCTGTCATCGCGGATCGCCTTTTCATCCACCTTGCCCCACAGCACCCGATAGACCCACGAAGTGTAAGCGACGATGATCGGGATGAAGATGAGGGCGACGACCAGCATGATGAACAGCGTCATATGGCTGGAAGACGCGTCCCATACCGTCAGGCTCGATTTCGGATCGACCGAAGACGGAAGGATAAAAGGAAACATCGTGAGGCCCACTGTCGAGATGATGCCGAAGATTGCGAGCGAACTGGCAAGCAGCGCCATCACCTCCCGGCGCAGCGTCAACAACAGCAATGCGACGAGCGGAAAAACAAGGCCGAGGGCCGGCGCCAGCATCATCCATGGATGCGCTGCATAATTGGAAAACCAGACCCCGGTTGCAATCTCCACCGTCTTTGACAAGGGATTGGACGGTCCATCGGTCACGACTTCCGAGGTGAAGCGATAACCATCGATACCAAGCCACAGAAGAACGCCGCCAAGCGCGAAGAGAACGGTGGTGGCAAGTGCGGCGACGGAGCCGAAACTGCGGGCGCGGGCCGCCACCGGACCATCCGTTTTCAGTACCAGCCATGCGGCGCCATGCATGACCAGCATGGCGACGGATACAAGCCCGCAGAGAATGGCGTAGGGGTTCAGAAGTTCAAACAGCGTCGTCCCGTCATAGAAAATCCTGAGATCGTCATTGAGGTGAAAGGGAACACCCTGCAGTACGTTGCCGATCGCCACGCCGAAGATAAGCGAAGGAACGAAGCCGCCGATGAAGAGCGCCCAGTCCCAGCCGGTGCGCCATGCGGTGCTCTCGCGCTTGGACCGATATTTGAAACCGACCGGCCGCAGGATCAGTGCAAACAGGGTGGCGAACATGGCCAGATAGAACCCCGAGAATGACACCGCATAAAGCGGCGGCCAGGCCGCGAAGATCGCTCCGCCACCAAGGATGAGCCAGACCTGATTACCCTCCCAGACCGGGCCGATGGAATTGATGACGACACGCCGCTCCACATCCGTTTTCGCCACGAAGGGCAACAGCGCGCCGGTGCCGAGATCGAAACCGCCGGTCACGGCAAAACCGATCAGCACCACGCCAAGCAGCAGCCACCAGATGATGCGGAGGATTTCGTAGTCGATGAGTTGGTGCAATATCATGATCGTTTACTCCGCAGCGACGAGTTTTTCAGGAACGAGCGGCGCTTCCGGCTGATGGTCCGGATCGGGGCCCTTGCGGATCGCTTTCAACATCAGGCCCATCTCGACGATGAAAAGTACCGTGTAGATGGCGATGAAGCACAGGAGCGTGATGAGGACCGTGGACGCGCTGAGACTGGAGACGGCGGCTGCGGTCGGCAACACGCCCTCGATGATCCATGGCTGGCGGCCGAACTCGGCCACGACCCAGCCCATTTCCGCCGCGATCCAGGGCAGCGGAATGGCGAATACCGCCACCTTCAGCAGCAACGGGTAATGATCCAGCCGGCGGCGAGCCGAAAGATAGAAGAAGGTCGCGGTCAGAAGGATGAAGAACATGCCGAGACCAACCATGATGCGGAACGACCAGAAGAGCGTCGGCACATGCGGGATGGTATCCGCCGCCGCCTTGGCGATCTGCTCTTCGCTCGCCTGACGAGGATCGTCCACGTAGCGTTTCAGCAACAGGGCGTAACCGAGCTCATGGCCGAGTTCCGCGAAGGTGCCGCGCACCTCTTCCGGCAATTCGGCGCCCTTGCCGGTGGCGCGAATCTGCATCAGGGCATCATAGGCCTTGATGCCGTCGCGGATGCGGGTTTTGGCCTGCTCCACGAGATCGTTGATACCGGGAATTTCCGTATCGAGCGAGCGTGTGCCGATGAGGCCCATGACCCACGGGATCTTCACGGCAAAATGTGTCTCGCGCGATTCCTGATCCGGAAAGCCGATGGCGGTGAACGGGGCCGGCGCAGGCTCCGTCTCCCACATGGCTTCGATGGAGGCGAGCTTCATCTTCTGGTGTTCGGTCGAAAGATAACCGCTTTCATCACCCAGCACGACGACGGACAGCGCGGACGCCAGGCCGAATGAGGCAGCAACCGTCATCGAGCGTTTGGCAAGATCGACATGGCGGCCTTTCAGCACATACCAGGCGGAAACACCGAGCACGAAGATGGATGCCGTGACATAACCGGCGGAAACCGTGTGAACGAACTTCGCCTGCGCCACCGGGTTGAACAGGACTTCAAAGAAGTCAGTTACTTCCATGCGCATGGTCTGGGGATTGAAGGCGGAGCCCGTGGGGTTCTGCATCCAGCCATTGGCGATCAATATCCAAAGCGCTGAGAAATTGGAGCCGAGCGCCACACACCATGTCGCGACGAGATGGCCGAGCTTCGACAGTTTATCCCAGCCGAAAAAGAACAGACCGACGAAGGTGGCTTCCAGGAAGAAGGCCATCATGCCCTCGATCGCCAACGGCGCACCGAAGATATCGCCGACATAATGACTGTAGTAACTCCAGTTCATACCGAACTGGAATTCCATGACGATGCCCGTGGAGACGCCCAGCACGAAATTGATACCGAACAGGGTGCCCCAGAATTTCGTCATCTGCCGCCAGATTGTGCGGCCGGTCATGACATAGACCGTTTCCATGATGGCGATCACCACCGACAGTCCGATCGTGAGGGGAACGAACAGAAAGTGATAGAGAGCCGTCACCGCAAATTGCAGGCGCGACAGCGCCACTATGTCGAGTTCCATGGTCTTATCCACCTTTTCCGGAAGGCCGGCCTTCCATTTCTAAGACGACGCCGGCTCTCAAAAAAATCTCAGTCCGGGCGCAATGTGTTCAGCACTACGCCGTATTCCGGAGTGCCGCTTTGACATTCATCAAATTGACGCCCCTCTTTCAGCACGACGATGCGGTCTGCGAATTCCGCCTCGCGGCGATTATGGGTGATGACCACGACGGTCCTGCCCTCCGCCGAGGCAAACAGGCGGGCAAGCACGTCGCGGGCGGTCTCGCCGTCCAGCCCTTCCGTCACCTCGTCGAGAAGCCAGAGGGGCTTGTCGGTGAGCAGGAAGCGGGCCAGCGCAAGCCGGCGCGACTGGCCGCCGGAAAGCCCCTGTCCCGCTTCGCCAAGCCTCGCCTCCAGTCGGCCCGGCATGGCCTTGACGTGTTCGGCGAGGCCCGCCGCCGTGAGGACCTCCCACAACTGGCTCTCGGTCGCGGCAGGATTTGCCAGCCGTAGATTGTCGGCGATGCTGTCGCGGAAGAGCTGGCTTCTCTGTGTCATAGGGCTGGACGGCAGCGCGCTGACCGTGCCTGCCGACGGCTGCAATTCGCCCGCCAGCAGCTGGATGAGGCTTGTCTTGCCCGCGCCGCTTGGACCGACGATCGCAAGCCTTTCTCCGGCGCAGATCTCAAGCTCGATACCGGTCAGCACTACGTTGCCTTCACGTTCGAGGCGCACGCCCTGAAGCTCGGCCGCAATGCCGCCAGCCGGCAGGGGCGGACAGTGCAACGCAGCTGCAGGCGCGAGCCGTGGTGCAATGCGGCGTGCGGAAAAAAGCGTTCGTCCCAGTTCCATCGCCCCACGGCGCAGCGCCGTGAACGGCTCCAGCGCCGCCAGACAGACCAGCAGGCCAAGCGCCGCGGCGGGCGCACCGAGCTTTTCCTGCTCCGCCAGCCAGGCCACGCCGAGAAGCGTCGCGCTCAAAAGTACCGCCGTTGCAACGCCGAAGGAAAACCCGGCATTCGTCTCGATGCGGTTCAAAGCTTCATCGCAATCGAGCAGATAATCATCGGCCCGTTTCACCGCCTCGACCTGTGAGGCAAGCCGGCCGGCCACGAGCAGTTCCGCCTGCCCGCCGACAAGATCCGCCGCGCGAGCGCGTAGCGCCTCCAGACCGACCGCCCTGCGGCGCGAGAATTTCTCCGCCCGCAAAGCTGCACGCACCGCAATACCGAGGCCGGAAGCGACAAGAAACAATGCAGCCAGAAGACCGGCAAGCGGATCAATGAAAGCAAGCCCGATGCCGGTTGCGATCGCCGCAAGGACCGCGACGGCCGCGGGAAGCAGCACACGCAGGTAGAGTGAATCCAGCGCATCGATATCCGCTGTCAGCCGGTTCAAAAGGCGCGCCGGCCTTGCCTGGAGATTTTTCGCCGCCTGCGGCGCGGCAAAACCGCGAAACAGCTTTTCCCGAAGTGCCACGAGGATGGAAAGCGTGGCCTCGTGGGTCGTCATGCGCTCACCATACCGCGCGGCGGTGCGGGCCAGCGCAAGAAGGCGAATGGCGGCTGAAGGTGCAAAAACGTCGAAAGCATAAGCTGTCGCCGGAAGCAGGCCGGCAATGGCGGTGGCCGTGATAAACCAGCCGGATATGCCAAGCAGACCGATGCCTGCCAGCACTGTGGTCGCCGCCAGAACCGCACCGGCCAGCAACATGCCGCTCCGTGCCGACCAGAAGAGGGCGATAACGGGTTTCAATATGGCGAAGCGTGACATCATGAGGGATCTCCCGATCTCACCGCCGCCATATCCACGACCCTGTCCATGCGCGCGGCCAGCACCGGATCATGGGTCGCGACGATCAACGTCCTTCCCTTTGCCAGTTGCAGCAGGTTTTCCGTAACGAGTTCGGCCGTCTCGCGGTCGAGATGCGCCGTTGGCTCATCGGCCAGAATGAGCCGTGCGGCGGGCTCGGCGAAGGCACGGGCAATGGCGAGCCGCACCGCTTCACCGCCGGAAATGCCATGGCCGCCATCTCCCACCGGCAGATGCCCGCGGGAAGCCGACAATTGATCGAGGCCGGTGCTTTCAAGCGCCATGTCAACCCTGCACCGCGTGACGCCGACCCGGCCGAAGCGAATGTTCGCCTCCAGCGAGCCGGCTGTGAAAAACGGCTTCTGGCCAATCCACCCGATGGATTTGCGCAGTATGTCCGCCGTCTCATCGTCGAGTACGGTGCCGCCGATTTTTATCGTGCCGCCCTGGGCCTTGGCGAGCCCGGCAATAAGGGAGAGCACCGTGGATTTGCCGCAACCGGAGGGTCCGAGAAGTGCCACTGTTTCACCCGCCCGGACATTGAAATCGAAATTTCGAAGCACGGGCGATGCACCGGGATAGGCGAAGGTCAGGTCATGCAAATCTACGGTTGCCGGCGTCGCAACTGTCACGTCCCGCGCGTCCTTGCCCGTGCCTGCAATAGCCGACCCACCCTTCGCCAGATTGTCGAGCGCGCCGAGCGCAGCCTCGCCGGCCGCCCGGTCGTGCCAGACGGCGGACAATTCCCGCAGAGGCTCGAAAA